>CAYMFU010000053.1:0-50812 GCA_964389805.1 uncultured Roseivirgaceae bacterium
ATGGTCATCCCGATCTTGCATGGATGGCGCATGACCTTACTGGGGATCCCCGTGATGAGTTGATCGTATGGGACCTTGAATCGATATGGATTTATACCCAGGATAAGCCTTTCACAGGAGATAAAGTATATAAACCGGAGCGGCAGCCGTTGTATAACGAATCAAACTATGCCACTGCGTTCTCAAGGCCTGGATGGGAATAGGAACACTTCTCAAAAGCGGACATCAGGGTTTGGCAATTCATATGAACCACAATCGTCATGAAGATTGTTGAGATGAGCACTTTTAATGAATAATTATGAAGTAAATGAGGTCAATAAATTTTTAAATGACACAACAACTTATTAATCCAATCCTATTCTCTTTTCTGATCATTTTTACCTATTTTTAATTTAGCACACGTAGTGTCGAATTTTTCAATCCATCATCCGAATATTTAATAAATAATACAATGAGCACTAAGATTAAAGTTGGAATTATCGGGATTGGATTTATGGGATCCACACATTTCAGAATATATAAAAATCATCCTCTGGCTGAAATAATAGCCATTGCGGATGTAGATGAAGCAAAACTCAGAGGAGACTGGAGTAAAATTGTGGGCAACATTGGAGACGACGACAATAATGTTCCCGTTGATCTGACTGGGTTACATACGTATTCTGACGCATATGAATTAATCAATAATCCAGACATTGATCTTGTGGATATTTGTTTGCCAACTTATTTACATGCGGATTATACCATCGCAGCACTTCGTGCAGGCAGGCACGTGTTTTGCGAGAAGCCCATAGCCCGTAATGTACAACAGGCACGAGATATTCTGATCGCTTCCAATGAAAGTAAAAAATTCCTGATGATTGGCATGTGTATCAGATTCTGGCCTGAGTACCAGCATGCTTATCAACTGGTTAAATCGGGTAAACTTGGAAAAATAAAAACCGCTACCTTTAAGCGAGTGTCCCCAAGCCTTGCAGGCAATAGTTGGGAAGACTGGTTCATGAAAAGTGAATTAAGTGGTAGTGCACTTACGGATCTGCACCTTCATGATACAGATGCAATTCATTATTTCTTTGGCAAACCAAAAAAGGTAAGATCATTTGGTCTGAAAGGATTTCGCTCTGATTCCGGTATTGATCATGTTTTTACTAATTATGAATTTGAAAATGATATGCTGGTATTTGGTGAAGGCGGATGGGCAGCTGCAGGTGCGACTCCTTTTGAAATGAGTTTCATGGTGGTGGGAGAAAATGGGACAATACGGCTTTCAGAAAGCGGTTATAAAATAATCTATGAGGATGGTACTACTGAGAGCCCTTCCCCTGCCAAACCGGGACTACCCACTGGATGGCATGTAGAGATCGATTATTTTCTGAGGTGTATAAAGGAAAATAAAAAACCTGATGGGTATCTTACGATCGATCAAATGGTTGACTCTCTGGCTATCATCGAGGCAGAGAAAAAATCAGTTGTTGAGAATAAAACCATTGAAGTAAAATATATATAAACAGAATACAGATATGTACTATAAAGCCATTAACTACTGGGTTTTAGGTGGTTTTGCGGGGGAAAAAGAACCAAAGCAGGCTATTGACGATGCCGCAGACATGGGCCTCAACGGCATAGAATTGACATTTGGGGAATCGATCAATGAAGATATTACTGAGGAAGAATGCAAAACGATCAAAAAATATGCTGATGAAAAACGAATTGGACTTAGAACCATGGCCAGCGGTTTTTATTGGGGATGTTCGATAGCCTCACCCGATGAAAATGAAAGGGAAAAAGCGATGGCCTTCTCAAAAAAGTATATCAGTACTGCAGCAAGTCTTGGAGCTGAAACGATCTTATTGATACCGGGAGCCGTAGATGTAGCCTGGGATGAAAGCCGGCCGGTTATCCCCTATCAGGAAGTCTGGGATTATGCTTTTGCATCATTGAAAGAACTGGCTCCTTTAGCTGAAGAAAAAGGAGTCAATATTGGCATAGAAAATGTGTGGAATAAATTCCTCCTGTCGCCCATGGAATTGAAGATGTTTATTGAAAAGTTGAATTCACCACGGATAGGATCTTACCTGGACCTGGGTAATGCCCTCATCAATGGATATCCTGAACATTGGATTACTCTCTTAGGTGAGCATATTAAAGCCATCCATGTTAAGAATTTTGAGCGTTCTGATTGTGGGGGTGTCTTGCATGGATTTGGTGAAAGTTTGAAGGAAGGTGATCTTGATTACGAGAAAATTAAAAATGCTCTGAAATCAATCAATTATAAAGGTCCTCTTACCGTGGAAATGATCCCTTTCAGCCGGCTGCCTGATCTGGTCCTCCCTGATATGGAATTGGCACGAAAGGTAGCTAAGGAGCTACATGAATTATTTTAATTGTGTATACTCCTGAAACGATACCTGAAACGACCTATCCACAATAAATTTTCTTCCCTGGCGTAAACACTGAAAAAGTAATCCCATGTCTGATCGACTCAAAGGAGGTTCATCCAGTGGAAAAAATGAACTTTGAATTTTACTTTCATGGTTTCAGCCATCGCACTAGAAATGGAATGCCAGTTTCAACCCGAGCTTCATGGCCGCCATCAAAAATTTCGATTTCTATTTTATCGTTAATATTCAGTTTCTCATAGTGAACTTTTGCAATTTCAAATTCTTCCACAACCTGTGGCCAATGTGCAATCCGGTCACTTTTCCCATGATGGATCAGCAAGGGGCGTGGACAAATCAAGGATACGGCATCATGGTCGGAAAACTCAGTCAACCAGCCCCTGAAAAAGGCATGTTCCTCATCAACGACCATAAAACTGACATACCTGTCATCCGGAAGTGCCATTTTATTGCGTCTTTGATTGAACCATGCACTTACTACACCCGCTTTGATACGAGGTTCCAATGGCATCCAGAACATAGTAGCCATACCTCCAAGCGAAACACCCCACATTCCCACCCGTTCAGGATCGATTCTTGGGTCGGCAAGGACAACATCCAGGAGATGTTGCAAACGAACCAGTTCTATTCCTGGAAGAGTAGTATCAATGAGACGGCACAATCTTTCAACATAGTTGCGATACCCCATAGATCTTAAATTCATTGGTGCCAGAACAGCAAAACCCGCTTTTAACAATTCCCTCGCATAGGCGTGATACAGTTCATTGCTAAGTGAGAAAGGGGTTTCAGGGTAGGAACCTATCCCATGCTGTGCAATTACAATAGGCACTGGATTATCCTTGCTTGCATTATCTGGAAAAACAAGAATACCCTGTGCTGTAATAGGGCCCAGTGGAAGTTCAACCCATTCTGCTTGTATGTCGGTTAAATAAGCATGCGGCTTTCTTGTAAGAGGGCCTGTCTTTAGTAAATCCGGAGGATTTAAAATCTCTCTCCACCTGGCACGATTTGGTTCAACACTTCTTTGATACGCATCAATGCTGCTATAGTCCCGTTGCCATGCATTTTTTGCCCGGGTATCATAGTCATCAATTATCCAATGTTCAAGGTAGGTTTCAAGCTGATCTTTGTATGCCTTCGTTCGCAGTTCTTTAAGCTGATCAGGCATCTCTTCATAAATTTGTTTTTGATCGCTATTATCCTGTGCTGAACTGCTTCCAAACCACAAAATTAAGATTACGGGTAAAAACATTCCTATGTGTTGAATATTTAAAGCTTTCATTGCTCAATTTATTAGAATAAGAAATCTTGATTTGTTGTATACATTTGGGATAAATAGGCTCGAGCCTAAAATTGTTCATGAATTAATTAAAAATAAATATATGAAGGATATACTATTATTTTCAGATTATATCTTTAAATATAATTATTCAGTTTCAATGGCTCGGAGCATATACCAACCATCATCAGTTTTGTCTCATTTGTAATAGGAACAAAACGATTCGGAATTATTATTCTCATTCTATTTAATCCTTCTCAAAAACAAACTAAAGCCTAGTTTAATAACAAGACTCTCATTCTCAAATTTTTATTTTTCAGGTATATAATTGGATTCATTATGAGCTAGTATCACACGCCAGACAATAGCGTCATCAATGATCTGGGTTATGGCGCTCTCTTATTTATACTAGTTTTTCATCGTGTCACAGGATTTAAGGAAAACAGGTTCGTTTATTCTGGCTTCAGTATCAGGTTATGGGCAGGCCAAGCTGCCCTTAGATCCGTACAATCAATGATCTTGTATTTTTTAAACCTTCGATCATTTTGAAATGATAAGATATCCAGTGATATATATAACAATTTAAATCCGGATAAATATCTTCTTCTTATACATCCAATAGCATATGTACCATAGTATAAACAATACACTTAGTGCCATAAGGATGTTGGTAAAGGCCGCACCACTCCAGCCAAACAAAGCTGTTGAGTACGGGTGAATGATATGTTCAACAAATTCAGCTCCTCCTACATTTGCAAACAGATAAATAAACAAGGGATTCATGCCTACGATGGCAAAAAACAAAGTCCATTTCCTCTGTTTCATTATATCGATTAACCAGAACGAGAAGGCCAGTGCTAAAAACGTCCATCCTCCGCTTGCCAAAATAAAGGATGATGTACATATTCGTTTAATTATTGGAGTAACAAATCCAAGTGAATACCCTGCTATGACTCCAATTAATCCGGCTATCAAAAGTGTATTGAGTTTTTGTTTATTTGTTTTGATGCTCATCAGCAACTGCCCGGCCAACACACCCCATATGGTATGTGCAGTGGTAGGAATAGCATTAAATGATACCCAGTGCCCTCTAAGGTCAGCCCCACCGTATTGAAGGTCAAGCCAGGTTCCAAAGTTTTCATTCGCTATAAATGGATGGTTAAATCCTTCAACCGGAAAAAGACGATAAATCGCTTCCGTAACCACTAAAAGGATTAGCGAAGTGATAATCTGCACCCTTGCCGGTTTATTCATTAATAGAAACGCGATCAAATAGGTGACGGATAATTGGGCAAGTACATTTTGAAAATGAAAACCGATTTTTCCTATGCTGATACAATATAGGGACCAACCGAAAAAAAGCAGCAATAGGGATCGTTTTATGGTATGTCGTCGGATCTGGGCATATGTCTGTCCTCTTTTAATCCGGTTAGAGAAAGAATAAGGGATTGCCACACCCACAATGAACATGAAAAAAGGCTGGATCAGGTCCCAGAACCTTAATCCATTCCATGGATGATGATGAAATTGCATACCGATACTGTATATCAAACTTCCTTCTAATTCCGGATTGATCAATTGGGAGTACAGGTGTGTTGCTTCCGCAATTAATAAGAACATGGTCATACCCCTGAAAAAATCAAGAGAAAATAATCGCTCTCCCAATTGGGAGGAAAGTTGTGTGCTATTTTTCACGTTAAAAACATTTATTATTAATTCAGATTATAATTTTAGTAAAAACCACCAGAGCCTTTATCCAGAAATAAAAAGGTATTATCGTGATTTTTAAGAATTGAGGCAGGAACCGTCGGAGTCACTTCTTCCTTTATAACTTTTTCAATTGCATCTGCTTTTCGCTCATCTGGTACACTACAGATAATGTATTCAGATTTAAGTATCTGTTGTATCGACATACTGATAGCTTTTTCTGGTATTTCTTCAAAACTGCCAAACCAGCCTTCCCCAAGCTGCTGGAGCCGACATTTCTCATCCAGATTCACTTCAATATAGGGATCCTCTATATCGAAATCAGCAGGTGGGTCATTGAAAGCCAGATGTCCGTTTTCTCCAATTCCGACAAATGCTACATCGATCGGGAACCTTACAATTGCAGTATTTAGTCTTGCACATTCCAAGGCTACATCGGTTTCCCCGTCAATATAAAAAAACTCCTTTAATGGAACTTTACTTACAAATCGTTCCTTCAGGTATTTGCGGAAAGATGCGGGATGAGATATGGATAATCCAATATATTCATCGAGATGAAAGGCTGTAACTTTCTGCCAATCTATATTTTCTTTAACCAGATAGTTCAACATTTCAATCTGAGAAGCCCCTGTTGCAACAATAATATTTGCCAATCCATTTTTTGAGATGGCTTCGTTTATAAACTTCGCTCCCTGCCCTGACGCTGCCTTACCTAATTCTTCTTTAGTGTCAAAAATTTTAATTTCCATTTTTGGTTTAAAATTGATGGGTATGATCTTCAAAAAAGTCTTACCGTAGACCCGGTTTTACTTTACACAGGGTTTTTAAATATAAGATCAATCCAGATGATATACTATAATTTTATTATACAAATTTATACTTCCCCGGCATCGGAACTGGCGGCATCGGCATATCCCCGAACTCATATTTTGCCAAAGAATAATCCTGATTTGACTTCATCAATGCATCCCAGGTGATCTCCCGACCGCTGTATGAGGCTTCGCGGCCCATAATAGCAGTTAGGCTTGATTCCGCAACCTGCCGTGCTTCATTGACAGGATTCCCATCCCGGATTGACTGAATAATCTCCAGGTGCTCTTGTTGATAGGCATTGTTCTTTTCACCCCTGAAACGCCACTGATCACCATTATCCTTTACAATCGAAGCAGCATATCCCATGGTCGCTTTTCCGTCACATCCAATGTAAACATCCTGAACTCTGTTTGTACAGCCGTTTATCTGCCTGTCCATACAAAAACCGAGTACACCATCAGGGTACTCATACTGAACGGACATATGGTCGAAAATATTCCCAAATTTTGGATCAGTTCTTACCTGCCTTCCTCCCAGCGCAATGGCTTTTACAGGATGGCTTCCATTAACCCAATTCATTGCATCCAGAGTATGGACATATTGTTCCACTATCAGATCACCTCCAAGATAGGTATAATACAACCAGTTCCTGAGTTGATATTCCATCTCTGACCAGCCTGCTTCCCTGTCTACCGACCAGAGTTCTCCAATTAAAAATTCTGTATACAGTGCTTTTAACTTACCTATTTCACCATCATGAACCCTTTTTATAATTTCCCGTGAAACATTATCACGTCGTCGGTTTGTACCGGCACCAATAGCCAGACCCTTTTTCTTGGCCATTTCTCCAGATTCAATCACTGATTTAGCACCCATAACATCAACAGAAGCTGGCTTTTCAACAAAAGCATTTTTATTAGCTTCAATCGCAGCGCGAAGATGCATTGGATGAAAATGTGGAGGTGAGGTAATCAGAACGTAGTTTATTTCATCGATATCCAGCAACTTCTTGTAGCCATCAAATCCAATAAAACAGTTTTTATCCTCAACTTCCACACCCACTTTCTTGAGCTGAGACCGGCAGGCTTCCAGACGGTCAGTAAATGTATCGGCTAACGCTATAACTTTGATGTTTTGGGCCTGAACCATGGCCCCTTCAGCAGCATCCTCCGTATGGTACCCTTCCATCGGATATATTATCTTTGTAGCGGCATTCAGTACATCCAGAACAGCACCTGTTCCACGCCCACCACAACCGATCACACCCACTTTGATCTCCAGGTCATTTAATGCAGGTCTTGCAATTACATTTGGGAAAGTTGCAATGGTAGCTGCCCCAGCTAAACCAAGGCTGGAATTTTCGATAAATTTTCTTCTCGTTATTTGATTTGATGTATTAGAATTTTCAGTTGCTTTTTTCATCCGTATAAAATTTTATTTACAAAGGTCAGATGGAACCCACATAATTCTGAAACAATACTTTAGGAAGTAGAGTGCCTAAATTTCATTCATCCTTCTTTGTGTTTAATTATTTTATCATGTGGGTTTCATGATTAAAAAATTAAAAAGTGATTTTTCAATATAGGTAATAAATTATTCAGATTCAATTTGTCGATGATGAAGATTAGAGAAACCATTCAAGATTTAATTAATTCAACTGAGAATATTACAAACTAAATGTCATAAGTAGAAATACATAACCTGCACAATGTAATACCCGGGAATGATCCTTTCGATAAAATCCTGCATCTTTCTTATCCCAGCGCAACTGAAATGTGGATCAAATTCGAGAATTATAGCTCAGATACATTTTTAAGAAGGAACATTGTACACTTTGAATTTTTAATTAATACTTGTTAATTGAGTTATAGTTTTTAATCTAAAAATTTTTCCCTATGAAAAGATTACTTTTTGATAAGCTGAAAAGAACAATTTTGCTTTTTCTGTTGACTGTGTTTTTCACTTATGCTCAAATCGGAAATAGCCAGAATGTAAGAATTTTTGAGGAGCAGAAAACATTGAAAACATATCCTTTTGGTGATCCAAATCCTATCCCAAATGTATCGAACGGATCGAAAATTTATCCCTATTTTAAATTTGATGGATATAGTGATGAAGGGCAGAAAATTTCCTGGAAAATTATCGGTTTGGAAAATGAATACATACAGGTTTTTGTTTTACCTGAAATTGGTGGCAAGGTTTGGGGTGCTGTTGAAAAATCTACCGGCAATGAATTTATATATAAAAATGAAGTGATCAAGTTCCGGAACATCGCCATGCGGGGTCCCTGGACAAGTGGAGGAATTGAACTCAATTTCGGGATAATAGGCCATAGTCCTTCAACGGCTTCAAAAGTTGATTATATGTACCGGGATAATGAAGATGGTAGTGTAAGTTGTTTTGTCGGAAATTTGGATCTTCCTTCTCGTACCTTTTGGAGGGTAGAGGTGAGATTAATGGCTGACAAAGCCTTTTTTGAAACACACACCATGTGGTATAACCCAACATCCTTAACACAATCCTATTATAACTGGATGACAGCTGCCGCTGCAACTTCTGACGGCCTGGAATTCTTTTTCCCTGGAACCTTATACCTCAAACATAGCGGAGAACCAAAGTTATGGCCTGTTGATTCCGAAGGCAGGAATTTATCTTTCTATAAAAACAATGATTTTGGCCCATCAAAGTCTTATCATGTGGCAGGATCCCTTCAAGATTTTTTCGGCGGATATTTTCATGACCTGGAATTCGGATTTGGGCACTGGTCACCCTATGAAGAAATGCCTGGTCAGAAATTATGGTTATGGGCCCTATCACGATCAGGGGGTATCTGGGAAGATCTATTGACAGACACCGATGGTCAATATATAGAATTTCAGGCGGGAAGGTTATTTAATCAGTATTCTCCAGGAACAGATGAAAATCCCGTAAGACAGGTTGGTTTCCCTCCTTACGCTACTGACCAATGGAAAGAATTCTGGTTTCCTTTTAAAGACATCAAAGGGATGGCCGATGCTACTGCTTATGGAGTGTTGAATGTAACTAAGGAAAATGATGTTGTGACAATTGGTATCAATGCATTGCAAAACCTCCACGATACTCTTATAGTCAGGAATAATTATAATATAATCCATAAAGAATTATTGCAGCTAACACCCATGGAGGTGTTTACCCAAGAGATCCAGAATACTCAGGATGGTGAAATTGAAGTAATAGTGGGGAATAATAAGCTCCATTATAGTTCAAATAAAGATTCCTTGCTCCTTAAACGCCCCTTTAAACAGACTAAGGATGATCTATTATCTGATCGTCAGAGATTGATAAATGAGGGTCAGGATGCTATGAATTTCAGAGAATACGAAAAGGCAATTAAAGTATTCCATCAGGTTCTGGATCTGGACCCATCAGATCGAGAAGCCTTGCTTTCGTTATCCGAGATTCATTTTCGAAGAGCAGAATATGATAAATCGCTTGATCTTGTATCAAAAGCCTTGATTCAAAATACCTACGATGGCAGGGCCAATTATCTAGCCGGCATTTCTTTTCAACAGAAAGATGATGCCGTAAATGCCCTGGAATCATTTGGCTGGGCTGCAAGATCTATGGAATACAGATCCGCTGCGTATGCACATATGGCTAAGTTATATATTAAAATGGGCCGATATGAAAAGGCAAATGAATATGTGCAGAAATCATTGGATTTTAACAGATATAACATCCCGGCCCATGAGTTGGGGATCATTGCAAAAAGATTAAATAAACAGGACAACAGGAAACACATCAGTGATCTCCAGAAAGCAGATCCCCTCAATCATCTTTCAAGATATGAAGAGTTTCTTGCTGACAGCTCTGAAGAAAACAGAAACAATTTTAGAAAATTTATTACGAATGAATTCCCTGAAGAGACATATCTTGAACTGGCTTTAAATTACCATACCCTGGGATTAAATAAGCAAGCATCAGATATTCTTACGATTGGTCCCGGTAGTATTAAAAATGATCTTTGGCGGTCATATCTGAACCGCGTAGCAGACCCTTCGCTTAGTATGGAATTGCTGTCAAATTGTGTGGATTCAAGTGCAGATTTTGTATTCCCATACAGGCCTGAAAGTATAAAAATGTTGGAATGGGCAAGATCGAAACAGTCGTCCTGGAAGCTTGACTACTATCTGGCGCTTGCGTATGCTGGGCTTAACAGAATGCCCGAGGCCTCTGATATACTAATGAAACTTGAGGATATTCCTGATTACTGGGTTTTCTATCTGGCACGCGTGAATCTTGTTCACGGATTTACTAATACACAAAAAGAAAGAGATATTCTGAAAGCGCACAGCTTGGCTTCCGAAAATTGGAGATCATGGAATGCCATGATCCAGTTTTATCTGGATGACAGCCAATCAGATGTGGCCGCCACCCAAGCCAAAAAGGCATACAAGAAATTTCCACATAATTACACGCTTGTGTTTTTATACGCTAAAGCACTATTAGAAATTGGAGAATATAGTCAATGTATAAATATCTTAGAAAATATTCAAATTCTACCATTTGAAGGGGCCAATGAGAGCCGGAGGATTTACGAAGAAGCCCATATCCGATTAGCCTTGGAACTCATTTATAAACAAAAGTATAAAGGATCTGTTAAGGTATTACTTGATGCTCTGAAATGGCCGGAAAACATTGGCGTTGGGAAACCGTACGATCCAGAACAAAGGAAAGCCGAAATCCTTCTGGCTTATTGTTATGAAAAAATGGGCCAGAAATCTCAAACTGAAAAATACCTTAACCACATTGTTGACTATACAGAGGCAACAATTGATAGTTCAAATCCTGACCATTACCTGGGCCTGTTGACGCTCAAGATCAGAGGGGATGAAGATGATGCTATAACTTTATTAAATAGGATAAATAATTCACAGAACTTTGACAAGGATTTAAAACAATGGATTAATAATCAATATAACAATGAAGCCATTAATCTTTCAATTCAGGGAGAAGAGAAGTCTGAGTATATATTGTTGACACAGATAGCAAACCTATTTTTCGAATAAGTTAAACATTGAAAACATACCGATTTCTTAAACTAAGAAACCATTTTTCAATCCATTTGGATACTTTTCGTGTCGATGGTATTTTGCAACAAATAGATGTACAAGAAAATGTAATAGTATCATGGGGACTAAAGAAGCAAGTTATTTTGCCTTATGTTTTGTGTACATACATCAGACCCTATTGGACAATTTTAACTAAATTATAAAGAGTAAAATAGAGGTCTAAATGAAAAATCTTCTTTCACTGATTCTGAACAGGATACGGAAATGAGTAATGTAATCCAGAACAAATTGGTGCTGACTCAAAATAATCTCATTATTTTCTTCTTAAACCGTATATTAGGCATACAAAGTCCTGGTAAAGGTTACTTTGGGACTACTATGGATTTTTACTTATAATGGCAATTCAAATGATTATCAGTTAAATAATTGTGGCATCTGTCTCTAATCTTATGTATATTCTGGAAAATTTTCAAAAAAACACCTATGAAAACCCGAAGAGAATTTATTAAAAAAATGGCTGGTTATACAACGGCCATCATGGTACCACTTCCCTGGACTAGTGCTTGCAGTTCCCGTATTGATTCCGATCGATTGGGAGAAATTCTTCCGAAACGTATGTTAGGTAAGACCGGCAGGCAGGTCACCATGCTGGGTTTAGGGGGTTACCACATAGGATGGACCACCGAGAAGAATGCTCAGGAGACTATTGAAACTGCCCTTCAGGGGGGCATTCGGTTTTTTGACAATGCTGAAAGCTATGGGCCACACACTGCTGAAATAAGGTATGGCAAATACCTTACACCCCAATACCGGGATCTTGTTTTTCTAATGACGAAAACTACAGCCAAGGATGCAAAAACGGCTAAGGAACATCTTGAAGCATCACTAAGTAGAATGAAAACGGATCATGTTGACCTTTGGCAGGTCCATGCTATAAGTTCTCCTGAAGATGTAGATGATAGAATAGAAAACGGGATCCTTGAGGTGATGCTGGAGGCTAAAGCAAATGGAAAGACAAGACATATTGGTTTTACGGGTCATCAGAACCCACATGCACATGTCCATATGCTTTCCAGGACAAAAGAAAATGACATTTTTGAGACAGTCCAAATGCCAATAAATCCCGTGGATGCGGGTAACAAGGACAGCTTTATTCACGAGGTCATCAAAGAGGCGAATTCAAGAAATTTTGGTATTCTGGCAATGAAAACACTTGCCGCAGGCAGGTTCTTCGCGGAAACCATAATAGCAGATGAAAAAGTCTGGGAATCGGATGATCCGGTTGTCCCAGCCAGGTTGGCCCTGAAAGATATCATGAATTTTGCATGGAGCCTGCCGATCAGTGTATTGATCACTGGAGCTGAGAACAAAACTTTAATTGAGGAAAAGATAGCAATGGCTAAAGATTTCAGCAAATTATCTGAATCTCAGCGCATGAACCTCATTGATAAGGTCGAGGATATAGCCTTGAAGGGAGATGTGGAGTATTACAAAAGAGTTTAAATGCAACTACCTGAAAAGTGCAGACCCCAGATTATGGTAAGATGAGACCATAAGAAATTTGTTACATTAAATTAATGTGTATCCGATAAAATTTCCCCTGGATAAGAGGAAACAAAAATGTAATAAGGAAAGGATAAGTAACAAGGATAAGTATTTCATTATATCTCTATGAATCTCAAAGCAAATAATATATCCATAAGTAAGGCATTCTCCTATTTTGCTTTTTTTACACTGATGCTCTATATCACCACCCGGTACCTGATTCCGGTACTTAATGGATGGGGATTTCATCCGGCAATATCCTGGTTTATTTCCAGTGGACTATTGATTTTTATACCCCTTTTTTTAATAGCTATTGGAAATACAAGGAAAGAAATAAACACTAGGGATGGGAGGCTAATTCTGGAAAGGATGTGGTTGGAAAAGCCGGGTCGTAAAGACTGGGCATGGGCTCTTGGAGGGGCTATTTTAATCATTCTATTAACCGGGATTATCATGTGGGCAGCAGAATGGATCTCACTGGCATTATTAGACAAACCCTTTCAAACCTCCCCTTCCTTTATGCATTTTGAGACCCTGCAACCCGGGCAATACTGGATTTTAGGGGTATGGCTGGTTTTCTTCTTTTTCAATATTATTGGTGAGGAAATCATGTGGAGGGGATATATTCTGGCTGGGATGTCAGACAAATATCCTAAAACCGCCTGGTTATATAATGCCATCTTCTGGATGATGTTCCATATACCATTTGGAATAGAGTTGATGATCATGGTACTACCCACCTTTTTCTTAGTCCCCTATCTTGTCCAGAGAAGGCGGAATACATGGATCGGAATTATCATACATGCCAGCTTGAACGGTCCGGGCTTTATCCTGGTTTCATTAGGAATTTTAAACCACTAAGCCATCCATTATGAAAGCAATGTTATTGAAACAGATTTCAGACCTTAATGTGGAAAAGAAGCCTCTTGAATTTTCTGAGATCCCTGAACCAATACCCGGCCTTAATGATATACTTCTTAAAATAAAAGCATGTGGCGTATGTCATACTGAACTTGATGAAATAGAGGGTAGAACTCCTCCACCGGTATTTCCCGTTGTCCCTGGTCATCAGGTGGTTGGGCAGGTCATTGAGAAAGGCGCTGATGTCACTAAATTCAAGATCGGGGATCGTGCCGGAGTGGCCTGGATTTATGCATCCTGTGGAACTTGTGAATTCTGCATTAATGGCCTGGATAATTTATGTCCTGATTTTAGGGCAACTGGTCGTGATGCTCATGGAGGATATGCGGAATACATGAAGATCCACGAAAACTACGCCTACCCTATTCCTGATTTTTTTGATGATGCTGAAGCCGCCCCATTGTTTTGTGCCGGTGCTATCGGGTACAGGTCTCTTAATCTGACCCATATCCGAAATGGACAGACACTTGGATTAACCGGATTTGGGGCATCCGCACACCTGGTATTAAAATTATCACAACATCTGTATCCACAAACAAGGGTTGTTGTTTTTGCGCGAAGCGAAAAAGAAAGAGCTTTTGCCCTGGAACTTGGGGCTGTCTGGGCTGGGGATATTGGAGAAAATGCACCTGAAAAACTTACAGCGATTATTGATACTACCCCTGTTTGGAAGCCAATTCTGACATCACTTGAAAACCTCAAACCTGGCGGGCGGCTTGTGATCAATGCCATACGGAAAGAAGAAGTGGATAAATCGCAATTACTTTCATTACATTATCCTGATCATATCTGGATGGAAAAAGAAATAAAATCAGTAGCAAATGTGTCTAGAAAAGATGTGGCAGAATTTTTAGAAATTGCTGCAAGTGCAGAAATCAAACCGCAAATTCAACAATATGCTTTACTAGAGGCTAATCAAGCACTTCTAGAATTAAAAAACAAGAAAATAAAAGGTTCAAAGGTATTGGTCTTGTTCAATTGATAAGTGTCCTAAAACATATCCATGATTCTCAAATGATTATTTGTGCTAAATCTAACTAAATTGTATCTTGGCATTAAATCATACCTTATGAAGAAAGATATTGAAAGGGATGATTAATAAAATTTTTAAAGTGAAGGTGTTGGGACTTATCTTGTTTTTTAATCAAAATATCCGCCTCCTGATAATCTTTTTAATTTGAAATATCTAATGGGAAAAAATGTAATTATATTTTTTCTATTTACAGTTACGCCTCAATATTTATTTGCTCAAGGCGAAACGGAAGATCTTACTTCCGCTTCATCTGATGTAGCTTTTGTTAATGCAGTGAATATGTACAACAACACTATTGGTAGAAATTCTATGATCTATACAGGGGGAGTTTACTACGATAGCCAAAGAGGAATAAAAGGGCATCCGTTTTTTATGAATGATAATTGGGAGATTGGAACTATTGTCTACGAGGGCCAGCAGTATGACAGTATTGAAATTAAATACGATATTTTAAGAGATCTACTTTTAGTAAAAAATGTTGATAAACGTGGTTTTATCCAGCCAATGCAGTTATACAGTTTAAAAGTAGAAGAATTTAATGTGATGGGACATCATTTCATGAATATTGGAGAAGATACCCTAACAAATTTTAAGACCGGATTTTATGATGTACTCGCTAATGGAGATAAAGCCAAAGTTCTGGCAAAACGAAGAAAGAAAATCAATGAAACACAAAGCATTGGCAAGCTGGAAAAAGAGTATGTTATCAATGATATAAGGTATATTAAATCCGGTCAGGAATATTACATGGTAAAAGGGAAAAATGCTATATTAAAAGTTCTTTCTGACAGGAAAAATGAAATTAATGCATTCATACGAAAGAACAAGGCCAGATTTAAAAATGATCATGAAAGACAATTAATAGAAGTTGTAGAATATTATAACTCGATCTCTAATAACACAGGATCATGAAAATCAGATTATTCCTGACATTAATCTTGCTTCAGACAAGCTTATTTGGTTTGGCTCAACAAGGTAATATGAAAATTTCAGGCATATATGATCACGTCTCCTTTTCAAATTTTGTCATTGACGTTGAACAGCAGATACCAGTCAGGTTCATGTATCATCATAAGATGGTAGACAGTCTGGATATCTCTGGCTCCTTTGAAAACAAGTCCATTGCGGAAGTACTAACACAGGTGTTTCGAAAAACAGAATTGAATTTTTTAATAATTGAAAATAATAAAATCATCCTTACTGAAAATATTAAAATTCGATATGAATTGCCAGTAAATTTCTTCGACAGGACAGAATTAGAAACCAGATCCCAAAATTACCTGGTATTTGATTTTGAGCAGGAAACAGATGAAAAGGACGAGTTAATCAACACATTGGAAAATAAGATCCTGGAAATTGGAGATAAATCGGAAATATCAAACGGCGATTATGCCAGCATAGCAGGATATATCAAAAACTCAAAAACCGGAGAACCAATAATCGGGGCGGTAATTTATATAGAGAATCCTCGAATTGGGATTGCCTCAGATCAGTTTGGATATTATTCCATTACCATCCCTAAAGGACCTCAGGAATTAAAAATGAAGAGTATGGGGTATAAGGATACAAAAAGGCTGATCAAGCTTAATAGTGATGGCAAACTCGATATTGAAATGTTGGAAGATATTATTCCTCTGAAAGAAGTGGTGATTGAATCTGAGAGTGATATTAATGTATCCGGGATGCAAATGGGACTAAACAAACTTGATATTCAGGCTATGAAAAAAGTTCCTCCTGTGTTGGGAGAAGTGGATGTATTACGCATTGTATTAACCTTGCCTGGCGTACAGTCAGTCGGCGAAGCCGCCAACGGATTTCATGTCCGGGGTGGATCAGCTGATCAAAACCTTGTTTTGTTCAATGAAGCACCAATATATAATCCAACTCATTTTTTTGGTTTTTTCTCATCCTTTAACCCGGACGTAATAAAAAATGTTGACCTCTATAAGGGCAGTATACCTGCCACTTATGGAGGAAGAATCTCATCTGTTCTAGAAGTACAGGCCAAAGATGGCAATTATAAAAAATTCGTTGGCAGCGGAGGAATAAGCCCGGTTACAGCCAGGTTTACTTTAGAAGGCCCAATTATTCGTGACAAGGCCTCTTTCATTGCCGGTTTCAGGAGTACGTATTCCGACTGGCTACTCGAGCAGCTACCAAATGCCAACCTCAAAAACAGCACAGCATCATTCTATGACATATTTGGGAGGCTTTCCTTTGACTTGAATGATAAAAATACCATTTATGCCGGGGGATATTTCAGCAAGGATCGGTTCAGCTTTAACTCGGACACCCTATATGGCTACACTAATTCAAGTTTGTCGCTTCAATTGAAACATATCTATAATAATAAGTTATATAGTGTTTTCTCGGGAATATATAGCGGTTACAATTACAATATAAACAGTGAAAAAAATGAAATCAATGCATTCAACCTGGATTATTCACTGAGTAATTATATTGCCAAAATTGATTTCAATTATTTCCCTTCAAATAAACATAAGATCGATTTTGGAATAAGCTCCATGTATTACAACATACAACCTGGCAATTTTACACCAAAAGGGGAAGGGGCTTTGGTTATTCCTAAAACGCTTGATACGGAGCAGGGTATTGAAAGTGCTATTTATATAGGAGATATTTATGATATCAGTCCGTTCTTTTCTCTTTACCTGGGCCTCAGATATTCAGTCTTTAATTATCTGGGCCCACAATCTGTTAATATTTATGCTGATAATGGTCCCCTGGAAGAAGAAACTATCATTGGTGAAAAAATATATGGGGAGGGGGAAAATATTCAAACGTACCATGGTCCTGAAATCAGGCTTTCAGCCAAGTATGATTTGACTGATAACAGCTCATTAAAACTTGGTTATAACCGAATGAGACAATATGTCAATATGTTATCAAATACCACTTCTATCTCTCCAACAGATATATGGGTTCTCAGCGATATTTACATCCAACCCCAGATCGGCGACCAGATCTCACTTGGATATTTCAAAAACTTTAAAAATAACTCCATTGAGAGCTCGGTAGAGATTTATTACAAACGCATTGAAAATTTGCTGGATTTTAAGAATGGCGCATTAATTCTTCTTAATGAACACATCGAGACGGATATTGTCAACGGAACCGGAAGATCCTATGGGATTGAATTTTTATTAAGAAAGAAATCCGGAAAATTAAATGGCTGGATGAGTTATGCCTACTCCAGGGCTTTAATCCAGGTTAATTCAGAATATGCAAGAGAATCCATTAATAATGGTGAATACTTTCCTACCAGCTATGATAAACCCCATAATTTTAATGCACTAACCAATTATAAATTTTCAAGACGTATAAGTATTTCCGGCAATATAACATACAGCACTGGCAGGCCTATTACATATCCGGTTGCCAAGTATTATATTGGGAATTCTACACGTCTGCATTATTCTGACAGAAATCAATTCAGGATACCTGATTATTTCAGATTGGACCTGTCACTCAATTTGGAGGGAAATCATAAAATCAAGAAACTCAATCACAGTTCATGGGCTTTTTCTATTTATAATGTAACGGGTCGAAATAATGTTTATTCAATCTATTTCGTTTCAGAAGATGGAAGAGTAAATGGTTATCAGTTGTCGGTATTTGCAAATGCTATTCCGACTATTACATATAATTTCAGGTTTTAATTAAATGTTTTTACAAAAAATTACATATAATCTATCCCTTCTACTACTTATAGGCAGTTGCATCTATCCCTTTGACCCGCCCTCGGAGGATTATGAGAACCTGTTGGTAGTTGAGGCCTTCCTTACTGATTCAGATGATGCTTTTGAGGTAGTGTTATCAAGATCTATTCCGATTGACACAGGTTATAACTTACCTGAAGAAAATGCACTAATAAGTATCTCAGATGATCTTGGAGGCATTTATGATTTATATGAAGAAAACCCAGGAAGATATATGTCATTTCCAGATTTTACTGCGCAAACTGGTAGAATATATCGGCTTCACATACAAACAACTGATGGCCAACAATATGAATCGGATTCTGTTTTTCTCTTGGAAACACCCCCGATCGATAGTGTCTTCTTTAGATATGAGGAAAGGGTGGCTACCGAAGGCGAGAAAAACAATAAAGGTTTACAAATTTATGTAACTACACATGATTCGAAAAATAGTACATGGTTTTATCGATGGGACTATAAAGAAACCTGGGAATTCAGATCCAAATATAGGTCATTACATATCTGGGAAGATGAAATGGTGAAAGACAGGGAGGATCTAATATATCGCTGCTGGAAAAATTATATATCATCTAATGTATTGGTGGCAACCTCAAATACACTTAATGAAGATATTATTTCTGAATTCCCTTTAGTCTATGTATCAAATTCTTCAGACAGATTGATGTTAAAATATAGCATTCTGGTGAAACAATATGCCTTGAATGAAGAGTCTTACAATTACTGGAAGGAACTGGAAAAAATAAATGAAAACTTAGGGACATTTTTTGATCCGCAACCTTCAACTATAAAAGGAAACATATCCAATATTAATGATGAAAATGATATTGTTTTAGGCTATTTTGACGGTTCTTCTGTTCAGGAAAAGAGAATATTCATTTCAAAAGGTGAATATCCATCTATTGTAACACCAAATTACTACGCGCATTGTACTGATACAATAGTGAGTTATTTTCAGATACGCTCACTCCTTAATGAAGGCTATATGCTGGTTGGTGAAGTCGGGACTAATACGGGAGGTGTAGCTTATCAGTTATCTTATGAATCATGCATTGATTGCACTTTATTTGGGACTAATATTGAACCTGATTTTTGGGATTAAAATATCAATCATAAACTATCAATGATAAAGAAAATTGTATTAAGTGTTTTTTTAATAATTATTTATACTTTACCGCAAAATATCCATGCTGAGTCAGATACCCTCACCTCGATTCTAAGGAAGTTTAACACGCATCAGGAACAAAAATATCAGGAAAAAATATATGTTCGACTTGATAAAAGTTATTATTTATCTGGTGAATTCCTTCGTTTCAGTGTCTACTGTTATGATGCTAAAACACAATATCCCTCTCACCTCAGCAAAGTTGCCTATATAGAACTACTTGATTCAAATCATATATCCGTTATTCAAGCAAAGGTTCATCTAGATAAAGGCTATGGTTATGGGGAAGTTTTCATTCCATCAAATTTTAAATCCAGCAATTATTTACTTCGGAGCTATACGAATTGGATGAAAAACTACAGAGCTGACTTATATTTTCATTCCATTGTATATATCATTAACCCTTTTGTAAAGCCCGGATTAAAAGCAAAATCTGAAGTAAATGAAGTTGATATACAATTTTTCCCGGAAGGAAATGCTTTAGTAAATGGGATAAATTCAAAGATTGCATTCAAGGCAACCAATGCTGTTGGTCGAGGAATTGATTTTTCCGGCAGCCTAATTGATGATCATGGAAATGTAATTCTTGAATTTTCACCAACTAAAAATGGTATTGGATCATTTAACTTAATACCTGACAATTCAATATCATATATTGCCAATGTAGTTCTGAAGGATAGCACAGTTATTCATCCTAAGTTCCCGGAAATTAAGTATGAGGGACATGTATTGAAAATTGATAATTTAAATCCTGATGTTATAAATGTTGATATTCTTTCAAATCTTTCTTCCCTCAATCGGGAATCAGGGAATATGTATATTATTGGACAAACAGGAGGCAAAATCCAATTTGCCAAAACATTAAACGTCGAAAATGGTAGTACCAGGGTGAGCATTAAAAAAGAAAAGATAATTCCTGGCATTATGCAGATCACCCTTTTTAATTCCGTGGGTAATCCAATTAATGAACGTATGGTATTTATTTATCCAAAGACAACAGCAAGTCTTCAAATTAATACAGAGAAAGAGGTATTCAAAAACAGGGAAAAAGTAACTGTTGAGATATTTGCTTCAAATGATGAAGGCAAACCAATTAGTTTGGATTTATCGATATCAGTATTAATACATAATAAATACTTTGATAGATATAAACACAATATGCATGTGTATTTATTGTTACATGGTGATCTAAATAGCATTATTGAAAATCCTGATTATTATTCAGATGGGCAATCATATTTAGTGAGGCAAGCAATGGATAATTTAATGCTAACTCATAACTATCGTGCGTTTTTGTGGGAAGACCTGAATACAGATAGTAATCAAAAAGTCTTTATTCCTGAATACCGGTATCATATAATCACCGGGACTCTAACCAATAAAAAATTGCATGTTCCGGAAGATGGTATTGCTACCTATTTATCTGTCCCATCTAAGAATGCCCTGTTTTATTCCACGAAATCAGGAAAAGGTGGAAAATTGATTTTTGAAATGCAAGACTTCATAGGAAAAAATGAAATAATTTTTCAAGTAAATAATACCATTGATACAATCTACCAGATATCCATTGACAATCCATTCTCTGAAAAGTACGCTGACTTCAATATTCCAGTCTTCGACATTGATGAAAACATGAAACATTTTATAGAAAAGGCCAGTATAAGTATGCAGATTCAGAATGCATATTTTGAGTTCGGGCCTCCTTCATCAATTATTTCCGAAAGAGATACTTCAACGTTTTATCATCCGAATAAACAGTATTACCTGGATGATTATGTGCGTTTTCCGGTAATGGAGGAGGTAATGAGAGAATATGTGGGTAGTGTGATCGTAAGGAAAAACCAGGATGGATTTTACTTTAGAATGGGTGATTACGAAAGCAGAGAGATTTTTCAGGAAGATCCTTTGATACTATTGGACGGATTGGCCGTATTTGATGCCGATGAAATTATGATATTGGATCCGCTAAAAATAAAGAAAATTGAAACAGTTAGCAGAACATTCCTGAAAGGAGTGATAGATTTTAGTGGGATAGTCAGCTTTTCTACATATAACGGTGATCTGGATGGTTATCAGTTAAATAAAAACGCGTTTGTTTTAGAATACGATGGTGTGCAAGCCCGCAAGAAATATTATTCCCCAGCCTATGATAAAATATCCGAGGAAAATACCCGGATACCTGATCACAGAAATGTGTTATACTGGAATCCACAATTTAAAACAGATGAAAATGGAATTGCCAACTTGGAGTTTTATACCTCGGATGATATCTCAGTATATGAAATCATTGTAGAAGGACTCAGCAATGATGGAATACCTGTATATGGGAACACATTTATACAAGTTACAAATGAATATTAGTTACGATATCGTAATTCAACACCAGCCAGGACATTGATGCCTGGCATAGGGTAATCCCGGTCAATTTGATATTTGGTATCGAGCAGGTTATTGCCTTCAAGAAATACGTTCAACCAACCCGTGGCCTGCCAGCTTACCTTCAGGTTTAGAAGTGTATAATTTATTGTTGTGACCTCATCCTTGCCAATATAATTGTTCAAGCCATTCACATACTTCAAATACAACATAAAGGATACAGGCTTCAGATTATAGAAGCCATGAAAGTTGATCTCATTCTTTGGAGCATACTTAAAAGCCTGTGATGTATTCAAATACGTGTAATTCAGGCTAAAGTTCAGGTTATTCAGAGGATGATAATTGGTGGTGAACTCTATTCCTTTATTCGTAAAAGCACCTGTATTTTGTTTTACAGGAGGAGGTGTGGCTATCAGAACTTCCTGTATCATGTTTTCCCCATCAATGATATAACCAGTAATTTCGAAATCCACTTTCCCTTCAAGGAAAGATTGCCCCCAGATTAATTCATAGTTCCATAGTTCTTCTGCTGTTAAAGTATCGGTACTTGTTGGGAACAAAAACAAATCAATAATAGCCGGACTTCTGAAACCCTTTGTGGCCGAGGCTTTGATGAATGATCTTGGAGAAAATCTATATGAAATGCCCGCTGCCGGCACATGCTGGTTCCCATAATTGCTATTATTTACAAACCTGTAGCCTACATCAAATGAAAACTTCCTAATACTTTGATGAAACAAGGCATAAATATCATTTTCTGTAATCTCATGTTCTGTATCAAATCCTTTTGGAATAAATTCAGGCGTATAGATGTTGGTTGCCTCTCCTCCGAATTTTTTAAAGTCGTACCCAAGCGTAATTACATTTCCTTTGAAAAATTTCAGGTTTTGATAAAATGTCAATCCATAATTGTGATCATTTGATCTAAAACCATCCGTAAAGGAATGATCTCCATAATTATAATAGAACATAAATGCTCCTTCCACCTTCTCAAACCTGTTTTCCAGGGAAAGGGCAGTTCTACTACGCAGGTAATCCCTCCTAGCTGTATCCTGAGGTATTTCAACAGTTCCAGGGAAATTATATTGTGCATCTATAATATTTCCATCCAATGAAATATTCAGATTTTTTGAGATCTGGTAATCCAGTTTAAGATAGCCTGTCGTATTCTGAAATGCATCATTCGCATCAGATCGACTACCATCAGTTTTTTCATAGTTTACCGAACCAAATACATTAAACTTATCTTTATTAAAACCTACCGAGCCAGTAAAAAGACTTGTATTATAGGACCCATAGGCAGCTTTTCCATATAACATCAACCCTTCTTCAGGTTGGCGGGTAATCAGGTTTATGGCCCCTCCCAATGCATTAGAACCATATAAAATGGATCCCGGACCCCGGATAACTTCTACTCTTTCAATATCAGAACCTGTGTATGCGTCAGATATGGGATGGCCAAATATGCCCATAAACTGTGGTTGGCCATCAATCAACATTAGAATTCTTGTATTTGGAGTTCCACTTACACCTCGAATGCTTATATTCCCTCCGGAATCCGGGCCAACGCCATATCCTACCATGTTCCTTTCATTAACAAACAAACCGGGCACCTTATTAGCGAGAACTGGAAGTATGTTGATCTGTGTATTGTTTTCTATTTCCTTTCTTGAAATAACCGATATGCTGGCAGGGATTTCACTCTTCTGACGGGTAATGCGTGTCCCTGTTATAACCACAGGATCCATCTCATAGGTATGGGTTGTATCCTGGGCTAATACCTCGCTCGTCAAGGTAAAAACTGTAGAAAGGTAGATTATATTAAAATATCCCTTGTTTTTAAAAAATGAGAGCATTCGAATTTTTTTTATCGACTGGCATACCAACGTAAACACCAAACATATACCTTCTGTTTAATTTAACCCAGTAATATTTCATTATTTTCTGGATTAATCTATGTATTTCCCATTTGATCGTTCAAAATTCCAATTCAACCTTTATCCTTACCCGTACATTTAATTTTCATCAATTTTATAGTATATTTGATGATCAGTAAACTAAGATTCAGCCGAGTTTAGAAAATATTAACTAAATAGATATTTTCAAGTTTTATGATTAACCGGAAGTTTTGTGTTGTTATGGTAAGGCGTTTTATACTGTTATTGCTATCAATTTTATTCATATTTCCGTTTCCTGCAAACGGACAAGAATCCTTCAAAAAGGAAAAAAGATATTTTAAGCTCCCTGAGAATATTCAAATAACTGATTATCGCCCAGGCGTGATCAATATTAAAGTCAAGCCGGAATACCGTAACCTGTTTCAAAATTCTAACCAGCTCAAAACAAAAGCCTCAAAAATATTTGAAGATCTGGGTTTCGAAAGCCTTAAACCTATCGTTTCCGCCAGTAGTCAGCAGAATTTGAATAAGCGATTGAAGAGAAAACCGATATATGATATTGGCCTGTATCAAAAGTTCAGATATAGTGGTAACATCCCAATTGAGAAAGCAATTAATATGCTTTACAGAGCAGGAATTGTTGATCTTGCTGAACCGGAATATATTGAAAGGATGGATCATATCCCCAATGACTCTCTATTAAGCAGGCAATACCATCTTGAACTTATTAAAGCTTACGAGGCCTGGGATGTAAGTCTTGGTGACACAACCGTGGTGATCGCTATTGTTGATTCCGGAATTGATGTAGACCACTCTGATCTGAATGACAATTTATGGATCAATCCAAACGATCCCATAGATGGTGTGGACAATGATGGAAATGGATTTATCGATGATATTCACGGATGGGATTTTGCAGGTGCCCTTGAAGACAATCCCGATGACGGCGACAATGATGTAGACATAATGAAAGGAGGAGGTCATCAGCACGGACTGAGTGTGGCCAGTGTTGCTGGTGCTGTTCCGAATAATTCAAAGGGCTTTGCAGGGACCGGGTATAATTGCCGCTTAATGATAACAAAACATTTCGCGGATGATCAGCCGGAGGATGCTACAGGTTATGCCGAATCACCCTATCTTGGCCTTTTATATGCAGCTGAAAACGGAGCACATATCATTAACTGTTCCTGGGGAGGCGGAGGCCGCAGTCAGTTTAACCAGGACCTTATCAATTATGTGGCCCTGGATCTTGGCGCTTTGGTTGTAGCATCTGCAGGCAATTCAGGGCTTGAAGAAGATCATTATCCTTCCGGTTACGACTATGTCCTATCTGTCTCAGCAGTTGACAGGGCGCTGAAAAAATCAGGTTTTACCACGTATGGCAAAACCGTTGATCTCACTGCCCCAGGTAGCGCTATTGCAGTTCTGGAAATAAATGAAGACTATGGGGTTACTCAGGGCACATCGTTCTCATCACCCATGGTAGCTGGTGCAGCGGGATTGGTTAAAGCAGCATACCCTGAATTTGATGGTATTCAGGTTGGTGAATTATTACGGGTTACTGCCAATGATACAGTATACGAAATCAATCCAAGCAGCTCATTCCGTAATAAATTGGGCAAAGGAATACTCGATATGAATAAAGCCCTTACTACGCAACCTCCATCTATCAGGATGATGACTTTCAGACTACTCAATGAGGATGGGAAAACTCCCGGACTTGGAGAGGAAGCTTTTTTTATGGCTGATTTCAAAAATTATCTTTGGGCCAGCAGTAGTGGATTAAAAGTTAGATTAACGAGCAAATCCGCTCTGATGGAGGTACTTGAAGGAGAAAGTAACCTGGGGATTATCGAGATGAATCAAACCACTACTAATGTAGCCAATCCATTTAAGGTAAAGATATTTGAAAATACCCCGGCAAATGTAAAAATTGACTTGCTGTTGGAATTTGAAGATGGAGAATATTACGATTACCAGTTTGTATCCATTTTATTGAATCCGACGTTTTTAAATATTGAGGAGAATCTCGTTACATCTTCAATTGCCGAAAATGGAAGGATCGGGTATCAGGATATCGAACAATCAGAGGGCCTGGGATTCGTGTTTGACGAGCAAAACCTGTTATATGAAATGGGATTAATGCTTGGTAATTCAGTTGAACAAATATCCAATAGCGTCCGTGTGTCCGGCGTGAACAATGATGAGGATTTCGTATCAACTGAAAGAATACGAAGCGAATCTCCCGGGGATTATTCTGCTGCAGAAATACAGGGTGAGTTTGATGATTCGGATGCTGCAGAAAGTACTTCGAATGTTCGAGTCAATTATAGAACTATGGCATGGAAAGAAGATCCCAATGATCAGTTTTTCATTGTTGAATACAGTATTAAAAATGAAGGGGATTCTACCCTGAATTCATTTTATACCGGACTATATGCCGATTGGGATATCAGCCAGGATGGTACAGATATAGGACGGGAAGACCGGGCTGATTGGGATGCGAATACCTCGATGGGTTATGTATACAATACCGATTCTACTGACCTGGCTTTTGCAGGCATTCAGGTACTGACCGGATCTGCAAACTACTGGGCTATCGATAATGACAACACAGTTACTGATAATCCCTGGGGTGTATACGACGGATTTAAGGACGAAGAAAAATATGAATCCATGTCCAGCGGTATTGGCAGGCAGCAGGCAGGGTTTAGTGAGCCAGGCGGTAAAGATGTAAGTCATTCCGTGTCAGCAGGTCCTTTTGTTTTCGATCCGAATGATTCTATCGTTGTGGCCTTTGCTGTACATGGCGCATCTACTCTGGATGATCTTCTGGAATCGGCTAAAGCAGCTGATACCATGTATAACTATACATTGAAAGAAGCCATGCCTGTTGTGCCGGATCAGGATATATGCTATGAAGATTCTGCTGTTTTAACCGCTACTGGTGCAACATCCTATAAATGGTATAAAACTAAAACAGGAGGAACATCATTCTTTGACGGAGATGTATATACAACGGATAATCTGTTTAATGATACAGTCTTTTATGTTTCAAATGCTGAAAATTCCTGGGAAAGTGTAAGAACTCCAGTATCCGTTTCAGTTAAAGCTAACCCAAAAATTATCCTATCCGGATCACAATTTATTTGTGAAGGTGATACCACTACCTTATTGGTAGCAGAGGCAGACTCTTATTTATGGAATCCTGGTGGTGAGATAACCCAAAGTATCGAGGTCAGTGAATCCGGTATGTTCAATGTAACAGTTACGTATGACGCGCTAGGTTGTATATCTACCTCCCAGAATATTGAAATTGTCAAAAATGAATCCCCTTCTGCTTCATTCGAGACCGACAAGTACGAAATAGATAAAAATGAGGATGTTGAGATAAATTTGACCGACCAGTCGGTACAAGCAGCTGACTGGTTCTGGAAACTCAGTGATGGCCAGACAAGCACGGAACAGAATCCAGTATTCACTGTCAATACAATTGAACCCATTGAAGTTATCCTTACAGCTACCGCAAATAATGGCTGCCAGGACCAGGATATTCAAACCATCGATGTAATTACAAGTCTGGATGATGAAAATGAACTTTCAGAATCCCTGAAATTCTATCCGAATCCCACTACGGGCCAGATAAAAGTAGAACTTGTCAATGAATATACCGGGATATATGAGATTATGATATTCAATACTATGGGAAAATTGGTAAAACACTACAGTTTCTCCAAGGATGGCGAATTCGCTCAGAGGACCATAGACCTGAATGGCCTAGCAAAAGGGATGTACTTGCTACAGATCGATCAGAATCCAATCGGCAAAACGATCTCAAAAATAATATTAAAATAAAAAAAGAGAAGTTTACCGGGCTAAAATTAGCTTTTATGGATGATTCTAAAATTGATTTAAGAAGTGGCACATTATTCCCGTATCAATTTCAATACTTTGCTATATTATTATCTATTTTTAGCCTGCTACTGATAATTTATAATCCCATTTTTATCCCTTTACCTTTAATTCCAGCTTTGCTGATATTTACCGGGTTTTACGGATTAGAAATTATTCCGAGTAAAAAGGAATACCGGATTTTTAATTCATTTTTGTTTATAAAGAAAGGGCAATGGAAGAAATACACATCCATTGAAAAGATATATATCACCACAAGCTTTGAAAGCCAAAAAATTTATACCAGGGTTACTGAAGGACCTACAATAAGAAAGAAATATTATAATGCATACATGAAATTTGAAGATGGAAATAAAATCTTTCTCCGATCAAATAAAAGTAATAAAGCATTAATCAAAAGGCTACAAAAATTCAGCGAAAGGCTTGGAATAGAAATAACCGATTATAATGAATAAATTGGCTTAAAAAATTTCGTCAATTCATCTCTTTTTGCTTAATTTTATTCTCCATCATTTTTTATAATTCTATATGCGACGACGAACTTTTTTAAGATCTGCCGGAATTGCGATACCTTCCTTTTATGTATTCCCGAGACATGTGTTAGGCGGCAAGGGATTTACGGCCCCCAGCGACAAATTGAACATTGCTGCTGTTGGGGCTGGCGGTGTATGTAAGCATTATATTGATAATTGCAACAGTGAAAACATAGCTTTCTTATGTGATGTGGATGATGACCGGGCTGCAGAAACATATAGCCTTTACCCCAATGCTAAACGATACAAGGATTTTCGTACTATGTTTGAAAAGGAGGATAAATACATTGATGCAGTCATTGTAGGAACTCCTGATCACACTCATACTATACCAGCCATTACGGCCATGCGGTTAGATAAGCACCTGTATTGTGCCAAGCCACTTACCAGAACCATCCATGAGTCAAGGCTATTGCTGAAGGTAGCCGGAGAAACGGCTGTAGCTACCCAGATGAGTACACAACAGAATGCTTCTGATGACCACAGGCTACTATGTGAGATGGTATGGAGTGGCGTTATTGGGAATGTTTATGAGGCGCATACCTGGTCAAACCGGCCTATATGGCCGCAGGGTATGGAAAGGCCGGAAGAGCATGAATCTATACCCGATACCCTGGACTGGAACCTATGGTTAGGTCCGGCGGAAAAACGTCCTTTCCACTCTGCGTATGTCCCTTTTAAATGGAGGGGATGGTATGATTTCGGCACCGGCGCATTAGGCGATATGGGCTGCCATCAGTTCGATCCGATCGTGAAAGCTTTAAAACTGAAACAGCCATACCGCGTACAGGCTTCTTCTTCCAAACTATATGAAGAAACGTTTCCTGTTGCTTCAATCGTTCATTACGACTTCGAAGCCCGGGAAGGAATGCCCCCTGTAAAAGTGACCTGGTACGATGGGGGTTTAAAACCAAGAAAACCTGATGAACTGGATCCTGACGTTGAATTTGGAGATTGGAATGGAGGATTGTTATTGATCGGTGAAAAAGGTAAAATATTATGTGATGCGGTAGGTAATAAGCCAATGCTTCTTCCAAAGAAAAGGAATGATGAATTTACACCTCCTGCACAAACCCTGCCCCGGTCTATTGGTCATTATAAGGAATGGATAGAGGCTTCTAAAGGGGGTAAACCTGCAGGAGCGAATTTTGAATACGGATGCCCGGTAACTGAATTGGTTCTGCTGGGGAATATTGCCGTCCGTACCCAGCAGATACTTGAATGGGACTAT
This sequence comes from uncultured Roseivirgaceae bacterium, assembly GCA_964389805.1. Taxonomy (GTDB): domain Bacteria; phylum Bacteroidota; class Bacteroidia; order Cytophagales; family Cyclobacteriaceae; genus JAGTVG01. The sequence goes on from CAYMFU010000053.1 coordinate 29,601, forward strand.
GAAAAAATGCAAATTACAAACAGCACCGAAGCCAATGACATGATCAGCCAGGAATATTATAATGGCTGGATATTAGAAAACTTATAATACACACTCTTAATCCAAAATATTCGATATATATGACAAATAAAATTGACAGGATACAGCTGGGCCAACTTATCCGGTTCAAAGCACATATGCTGGATGTAGCAACAAAAACTATAAATATAGATGTACAAGCCAGGCAGGCTGACCTGGAGGAACTGGAAAAATTAATTGAAGAATGGATCAAACGGGATTATCCGCAGGGTCCGGATATATTATGGGCGAAACAACGTATTCATAATTTTAAAAAGATAAAAAATGAAGACAGCACGGCTATAATCATCCAGCCCGCTGATGAGACAAAGCGTATCCCACAAGATATATTTTCAGTTATTAAAGACCGGAGAAGCGTCCGTTACTGGAAAAAGAAAGTTGTCCCACGAGAAATAATTCACAAAGTCATAGAAGCTGCAACCTATGCCCCAACTGCTTTTAACAGAATGGAATGGCGCTTTTTTGTCGCCGAAACACCTCTTGAAAGTATGGAAAAAGGGGATGCCAGTAATGCCAGCATGTTTTCTAAAGCACCTGTCAGAATATTTGTCGCTGCAGACGAACGCTTATTTTTCGAAAAATATTCCGGTGCAATGGACACGGGCTTTGCGTTACAAAATTTAATCCTGGCAGCTCATGCTCTTGGCTTAGGCACTTGTCTTATCTATCAGGGAGAATTCGTTAATCCCGATATGATGAAAAAACATTACAACATACCTACACATATGAAGGTATATTGCGCTGTAACCCTTGGATATCCGGATGAAAATCCAGAAACGCCTGCAAGAATGGAAGTGGATGAGGTAACCGAGTATTTAGGCGTAATACCTAATCCGGATTTTTAATTATTGAATTCAAAGATTTAATATTACAATAAACCTCGAATCTTCATTAAAATACAACTCATGATGGATAAGGAGGATATCAACAAAATTGAAAAGATCATAGTCGACCGAAAGAAGGCCCATAAGTATTATTCAGAAAAATCCCCGGTCTATAAGTCGTTTGTTCATATGGAACAGGTAACATATACCGCAGGGCATCTGGATAAGAAATATAAAGAGATGATCGCTATCGGGATCTCTATTCGGATCAATTGCGAATCGTGCCTGGAATGGCACATCAAACAAGGTTTAGATCACGGTGCCAGTAATGAAGAAATTATAGAAGCCATCGAGGTGGGGATTGAAATGGGAGGTGGCCCTGCAACGGTATCAAGTAGGTTTGCATTGAGTGCTCTGGAGTACTACACGGAAGGTTGAAACAGGGCGGACTTAAAGATTAAAGCAGAAAGGGGATCAATCCAAACTATCCTATTTTATCTATATTCAAGGAATCTCTTACAATTTATGGGTGTATAGATTAAATTTGAATCTTTATTCCTTTTACAAGTGAAAATATAGTGGATAAGACCAAGTCATTAGTTTCAATTTTTAAAAACCATTTCGGCAATGAAGTAGAGAAAATTGCCGCATTGCCAAGATCGGGTTCATATCGAGAATATTACCGGCTTAGAGGTCAGGGGAACACAGCCATAGGTGTGTATAATTACGACCGCAAAGAAAACGAGGCATTTTTAAGCTTTACTAAACATTTCCTATCCAAAGGCCTCCTGGTGCCTAAGGTATACGAAGAAAACCTGGATGAAAACATTTATCTTCTGGAGGACCTGGGCGACACTTCACTTTTTTCCTTTCTTAACGATCACCGCGAAAACGACGATTTCCCGCCATCAGCCATAGAATTGTACAAAAATGTTCTTGAACAATTACCCGGCTTTCAGATAAAAGGAGATGATGGCCTTAATTATTCAGTTTGTTATCCCCGGGATAGTTTTGACAAACAATCTATGATGTGGGATCTGAACTATTTTAAATATTATTTCCTAAAGCTGGCAAAGGTACCTTTCGATGAACAGGAACTTGAAGACGATTTTGAAACCTTTTCGGACTGGCTTTTGTCTGAAGATGGTGATTATTTCCTCTACCGTGATTTTCAGTCCAGGAATGTAATGGTTCATAATGGGGAACCTTATTTTATCGATTATCAGGGAGGACGAAAGGGTGCATTACAATACGACGTGGCCTCATTATTGTTTGATGCCAAGGCGGATATTCCTCCGATAGTCAGGGAGGAGTTATTAGATCATTATCTGCAACACCTTGGGAAATACAAGCCTGTTGATGGAAAGAAATTTAAAGATTTCTATACGGGATTTGCACTGATTCGCCTTATGCAAGCTATGGGGGCCTTTGGTTTCAGGGGGTTTTATGAAAAAAAACCACACTTCCTGGCAAGCATACCCTATGCGATCATGAATCTTTCCTATATACTTGATCATTCTGAGCTTCCTGTAAAAATTCCTCATTTGATCAGTGTACTTGGATCTTTACAAGATTCACCTGAACTAAAACAATTCAGCGATACCAGAAAGCATAATGGTAAACTTGTTATTGAAATTAATAGTTTTTCCTACCGTCGTGGCATCCCAATAGATCAATCCGAAAATGGAGGTGGATTTGTCTTTGACTGCAGGGCCATTCATAATCCCGGTCGCTACCAGGAATATAAGGACCTGACTGGAAATGATGAAGAAGTAATATCTTTTTTAAAATCCCAAAGCCAGGCTGATCAATTTGTTCAGAACACGTTTGAGATAGTAAGACAATCTGTTAATGTATATCTGGGAAGAAATTTCACCAACCTGATGGTTAATTTTGGATGCACCGGGGGGCAACACAGGTCAGTTTACTGTGCAAACCGGATGCGATCCCTGTTAGCCAATGAGTTCAAGGATTCCATTGATTTATATGTCCATCACCGGGAACAGGAATTAAAAGATTTAGGTCTATGAAAGCGATGATTCTAGCAGCTGGGCTGGGTACCCGGCTTCGCCCCTTAACAGAAAATGTTCCAAAAGCCCTGGTAGAAATCAAAGGGAAACCCATCCTGGAAATCATTATTCTTCAGTTGAAAAGCTATGGATTTAAAGACATTATTGTGAATATCCACCATCATTATGATCTTATGATCGATTATCTCAGGGCCAATAATAATTTCGGTGTGAACATTCAGATCTCAGATGAAAAAGACGAGGTGCTTGATACGGGTGGAGGCATTAAAAAAGCTTCCTGGTTCCTGGACGACAATAAACCTTTCCTTGTCCATAATGTAGATGTTATTTCTGATATTAACCTGAAGGACATGTATGAATTTCATTGCAGGCGTCATCCACTAGCTACTCTTGCGGTAAAGGACAAGGATAGCAGCCGGAGCCTCGTGTTTGACCATTCCTACAGATTATTTGGCTGGGAAAATTCAGCGACCGGTGAATCCAGGATTATTTCAACCCTGGAAAAAGCTGACAAGACCAATATTGGGTTTTGTGGAATTCATGTGATCGATCCAGATATATTTCATCATATGGGGGCAAAAGAAAAATTTTCTATTATAAGCACCTATATGAATGTGTCATTAGAACATCCAATAATAGGCTACCCTGTAGAGCAAAACCTCTGGATGGACATTGGCTGTTTTGAGAAGCTTGAATACGCACAAACGATTGATCCGAAGATCTATCTAAAATAGTGGTTAAATGAGTAAAAAAGACTTCCAGATCATAAAGGGGCATAAACATATACCCTATCGACCTCAAAAATACCCTGAAGATGAAATGATTGACAGGGCAAAAGGTTTTTATGAGATGGCCCGGGGAAGGAGAACCATCAGGGCATTTTCAAAAAAACCTGTCCCAAAGGAAATTATGACCGATTTAATCAGGACCGCCGGCACCTCTCCATCCGGAGCTCATAAACAGCCATGGACCTTCTGCCTGGTATCTAATCCTGCAATCAAGAAGCAAATACGTATTGCCGCTGAAGAAGAAGAATATCAAAGCTATCATAAGCGTATGAGTAAAGAATGGCTAAAGGATCTTGAACCAATGGGTACAGATTGGAACAAACCATTTATAGAAACAGCCCCCTGGCTGATCGTTGCATTCAGAAAAATATATGATATGGACAAGAATGGTCTTAAAACAAACAACTACTATGTTACCGAATCTATTGGCCTTGCCTGTGGCATGTTACTATTAGCTATTAACAATGCGGGTTTATCCGCCCTGACCCATACACCCAGTCCAATGAATTTTCTATCTTCTATATTGGATCGCCCCGACAACGAAAGGCCCTTTCTATTGATCCCTGTAGGCTATGCTGATGACGATGCTTACGTGCCGGATATACATCGCAAGAAGTTGGATGATATTTGTATAGTGTATGAGTAAAAACTCCTAATAGGTCGGCGGAAAAGAAAAGAATATAATACGGGATCGGATGGAGAATCTGTCAATTCTTATATTTTAGGTAAGTATATACCCGCGATCATGCACCTGGCGCTGCCTCCACCAAATTTCTCAATTTGCGGAATAGGTGCCAATAATAGGTTCCCATTCTTTGATAATCTGTCAATCTGGTGATTCCCAAGTGAAGCATGAGCATTTTCTGACATGACAATGATTACTTCTTTGTCCCTGTTAAGGACTTCAATCATATTTCCTGCAAAGGAATTCAGCTGTCTGAAATTGATATCTATCACCTCGTATCCTGTCCTATCAAAAGAACGCATAAGCTTGAGGCGCGTTGATTCATCAGGAATGGCCTCCAGGCAGATCACTACAAATCCGGATCCTACGCACATCATTACATTCGTATGATAAATTTCTTTCCCTGAAGCATCTATTGCATCAAACATCAAACCTTTGTACTCCAATTCAGAACATAACTTAAAAAAGACTGATTCATCTGTTCTGGGCGAGCGGTTAGCATAAGCTATTTTATTTACGTAATCAAATACAACACTGCCTGTTCCTTCCAGGTATTGCCCATCTACTTCATGATTAGTATAATCCAAAATTCTTTCAATGTTAAAACCATGCTTGTTCTGCAATTCCGGTAAGATATCCATTCTTCTTTCGAGTCTTCTGTTTTCAGCCATCATTGGGTACAAGGCCACAGTACCATCATGATGTAAGGATATCCAGTTATTTGGAAAAACAGAATCCGGCAACGCACTACCTTCTTCGTCGTCAATAATTATGGTCTCAATGTTGGCTTCAGACAGGAGATCATGGAATTGATCGAATTCATTTCTGGCGGCCTGGCTAATTTCTTGTGAAGATCTTCCCTGGTCAGATATCTGAAAAGCATTGCTTTGGGCCGTCAATGGATTATATCCAAAATTTGATGGCCTGATCATCAATATAGATCCCGGGGCCTGGACTTGCATAATACTTATTTATGACGGGATTCAAGAACTCCCATTACTTCAGATATATCAATTTCCTTAGCCTCTAACAGGACAAGGTAATGAAACAGCAAATCCGCCGCTTCATTAAGGAATAAGTCCTTGTTATTGTCTTTGCCCTCAATAACGAGCTCAACAGCTTCTTCACCTACCTTTTGGGCTATTTTATTGATGCCTTTTTCAAAAAGAGAGCTGGTATAAGATTCCCCCGTTGGATTTTCTTTTCGGTCCTTAATAACCTTAGAAAGGTATGCAATAAACTCTACGCCAACTTTATTCTCCTCATCAAAACAGGTGTCCTTACCCGTATGACATACCGGGCCATCAGGGATTGCCTTAAGGAGAATAGTATCCTTATCGCAATCAACATTTATCTCTTTTACATGAAGATAATTTCCGGAAGTTTCACCCTTTGTCCAGAGTTCATTCCTCGATCTGCTGAAAAAAGTAGCCAGTTTAGTATCAAGGGTTTTGTTGTAGGCTTCCTCATTCATAAAACCCAGCATTAAAACCTTATTGGTCCGGTAATCCTGCACGATAGCAGGTATTAATCCATTTTGTTTGTCAAAATCCAATTTCATCCTAGTTTTTAGATCAAATTCTCATGGGTATGCCATACGATGCAATATACTTCTTTAAATCTGGTATATCAATCTCACGAAAGTGGAAAATACTTGCTGCCAATGCGGCATCGGCCTTCCCAGAATTGAAAGCATCCACGAAATGGTGCTTGTTCCCCGCCCCACCTGAAGCAATCACCGGAATGGATAGCATGGAAGATACCTTATTCGTCAAATCATTGGCAAAACCGTTTTTGGTTCCGTCATGATCCATACTGGTTAATAAAATCTCTCCGGCACCCCGGTTCTCAACCTCTTTTACCCATTCCAGGGTATTTATTTCAGTTGGAGTACGCCCACCATGAATATGGACCTTATCCCTTTTCCCGTATTTCTTCGTATCAACAGCCACAACCACACACTGGCTCCCAAATTCCCTGGCCAGCAAATCGACTAGATCCGGATGGTCGATTGCTGCCGTATTGATCGAGATCTTGTCAGCCCCAGCATTAAGGCAAACTGATACATCTTCTATAGAAAGTATGCCTCCTCCCACAGTAAATGGAATGTTTATCTCCGATGCCACCCTTCGAACCAGTTCCACAAGGGTTTTTCGCTTTTCAACAGTAGCTGTTATATCTAAGAATACAAGTTCATCAGCTCCCTGCTCAGCATAAAGATTACCCAACTCGACAGCATCCCCGGCATCCCGGAGGTTCACAAAGTTCACCCCTTTCACTGTGCGTCCATCTTTTACATCCAGACATGGTATGATCCTTTTAGTAAGCATATTCTTAGTTCTGAAATTTTACCAAATCATCCAGCGTTACCCGATTTTCATAAATGGCCTTCCCAATAATTACACCCCATACACCGGTTTCAGCCAGCTTCTCGACATCTTCTATAGATCCGACTCCTCCGCTTGCTATTAAATTAATCCCTGGGAATTCAGCCAGGAGTTCCTTGTAGAGATCAATAGCTGGGCCTTCCAATACTCCATCCCGGGATATATCCGTACATATTACAAACCTGATGTCCTTTTTCGTATAATATTTTATGAAAGCGATAATATCCTGATCCGATGTTTCCAGCCAGCCCCCAACGGCGATATTACGGTCTTTAACATCCGCACCCAGTATGATCTTATCCGGCCCATATTGATTTATCCAATCTCCAAATAATTCAGGTTCTCTGACCGCAATACTACCGCCAGTAATCCTCGATGCACCTGCTTTATAAGCTTTTTCAATGTCACCACTTGATTTTACGCCTCCGCCAAAATCGACGATCAGGTCTGTTGTATTTGTGATGTCTTCAAGAACCTGAATATTAACGATGTGCTTTGACTTAGCCCCATCCAGGTCGACGACATGTAAATACCTTAATCCGTGATCTTCATACCGTTTGGCAACTTCTACCGGATTATCATCATAGATCTTCTTTTGGCCGTAATCTCCCTGTGTAAGCCGTACGCACTTCCCATCGATGATGTCTATGGCAGGTATAATGTTCATGTCTAAAGATTAAGGAAGTTTTGTAAAACGATCTGGCCGTCCTTCCCACTCTTCTCCGGGTGCGCCTGAATCGCATAAAAATTGTGCTTATGCAATGCAGCGCTGAAAGGAAGAATGTATTCTGAGGAAGCTATGGTATCGGGTCCGGTTTCAGCGTAATAACTATGTACATAGTAAAAGAATGTATGTTCAGGCGTTCCTTTAAAGAGGGGATGTTCATTCATATCAAGCCTGTTCCAGCCCATGTGTGGCACCTTATCTTCAGGAGGAAACTTTTTTACCTCAAGATCAAATATTCCAAGGCATTCCGTATCATTCTCCTCGGAATGTTTGCACATGAGTTGTAAACCAAGACAAACACCCAGAAAGGGATTCTTAAGATCAGTCAAAACCTTGTTCAATCCCCTTTTCCTCAGGTAATTCATGGCTGTGCTGGCTTCGCCTACTCCAGGAAAGATCACCTTATCGGCAGTAGCCAGTTTTTCCGGATCGTCAGTAATTTCGGGCTCAACACCCAGGCGATTCAGTGCATTGGTTACGGAAATTACATTTCCGGCATTGTATTTTACGATGACCGTTCTCACAGCCCAAAACTATATAAAAATGTTAGAAAAATTTCTCTATTAATAAATATTAAGTGTATGCGGTACAATGTAAAGAAGGCTATTGTCATAAAATAAAAAATCTTGGCGATTCGGCCACTTTCGCATCTTAATTAGTAGTAGCATAATTATCTTTTTCTTCGTAATCAATCCTTCTATATAAATAATCCAGAATGATCCCAATTTTCGTAAAGCATGTAAGTGAATATACATTGCAAATTGATTACGTAAAGTATTATTGGTTTCCGTGGATATTATTTAAATTCATCAAATGGGATAAATGGGGAAATCCATCCAGATTGTATACCCTGGATGGATCGATCTTCCCCTGTCTGTTACGCCTAAAAGAGGGCTTTCAAAGTGAATCCTGTAAGACTGGAACTTTAGATAAACAATTTTATAATTGTAGCCTATTCAATTATTGGAATTGTTTCAGACAGTAGTATTTATTGATGCATAAATCAATAACTGATCACACCACCTCCTTCGTGTGACCAAACTCCATTTACATAATCAATTAAACCATAAAGCGTATATGATCCCATCGCGCCATCAAATCTTCCGGTACCATCATAGACCATATAATCCTGGAAGGGTCCTTTATCGGGATCTATACCAGCTCCTGTAAGTACTACAAAGATCTGGTCTCCGTTAGAGGCGGTAACTGTACCCAAAACGGGACTAAGCAATTTTGTGCCGTTCGTGCAATAGCCAAGTTCGACTATTATATTTCCCATATGAGAACCCTTTCCACTACCTTCTATTACAGCGTGTAAATGACCTGTACAATCTCCAGTTCCAGGAATGAAATATATTATACCTTCCGAACTGAATTTGACAGGCCGTTCAACCAGATCACCTCTTCTATAATGCCATGCAATATTCAGATCAGAATTTGCTTTGTAGGAGATCAAAGGAGCAAAGATTAATTCGGCTTTTAATTGTTCAGAGCCGGCCGGTTTGACTTCCTCAATTTGATTGCTATCCTGGCATCCAAAGAGGATTAAGATCAATAGAATTGAAATGCTGATAAAATTTTTCATAGTTCAGGATTTAATATTGAATGAATATGTATTTAAATCACCTTTACAAGTTATATGATAACCTGAACCTTTGTTTTCACATTTATCTCAATCATTGTTCTATTTGTCTCAATAAGTGGAGGGATCAGGCATTAAATGCTGACCTTACTGGGATTAATACCAAATTCCCGTGTAAAATGAGTACTGAAATGGGCTACGCTTTTAAATCCAACCTGGAAAGCAACTTCAGAAACTGTAAGATTCGTGGATGACAATAATTCTCTGGCTTTGTTCAATCGAATAGATCTTATATACTTACTGACAGTTTGGTTTGTCAATGCCTTAAATTTTCGATATAACTGGGCCCGACTCATGGTTATTTCCCGGCACAATTGAGAGATACCGAAGTTCTCATTTGCCAGATTGTTTTCCATGATATCACGGACTTGCCTCATGAATGCCTCCTCAAGGGGCAAGGTTCCAATATTTGTTTTATCCTGTTTCAGAGGATATTGGATAAAATGTTCCTGAATTTTTTTCCTGGATTCAATCAGGTTCTCCAAACGAATAAATAATTCATTTTGATTAAAGGGTTTTGGTAAAAAAGCATCACTTCCCTTTGTAAATCCTTCAATTTTTGAGGTGTTGTCAGCTTTTGCTGTCAGTATCACAAAGGGTATATGGCTTGTCCTTATATCGGTCTTTACTTTCTCTAAAAATTCATACCCATCCATAACTGGCATCATAAGGTCACTGATAATTATATCGGGAATTACTTTTATTGCCTTTTCAATTCCCTCCAGTCCATTATACGCAATTTCAATACTATATTTATCTTTTAAGATTTCAACTAAGTAACGAATAACATCTTTGTTATCCTCAACAATTAACAATATTGGTTTTTCATCCTCATGCGAATCATTTAAAAGATCCGGGTATTCATATTCAAAATCAAGTTCATGATCTAAATATGGTATTATAGATTCTACAATCCCATCATAATTAATATTTGAATGTTGAGTTGCGTTATTTTCAACAGGCAGTATAACGGAAAAAACTGTCCCTTCCTTTAACCGGCTTTTAACTGTTATATTACCATTTAAAAGATGTACAAATTCTTTAGTTAATGAAAGACCAAGCCCGGTACCACTTGAAAAAGATGCACTTGTATCTTTTGCTCTGTAAAAACGATTGAAAATATATTCCAAATCTTTATCATCAATTCCTATTCCGGAATCTTCTACTTCAAATATAAAAGATTTTGCTTGTCCCGGTGCTTCTTTTACAAAAGTACGCAGGATAACATTTCCGCCCTCTTTTGAATATTTCAACGCATTGGATAACAAGTTTGATACTATATGCATCAGTTTATCCGGATCATAGTCCATATTGAACTCCTGAAGCTGAGAGGAAAATTCTATTCTTATATTCCTGCTTTCAGCATAAGATTTAAATGATTCGGTTAAATACTTTAAGTATAGTATAATATTGCCATTTTTAAGATCTTTATGCATCATCCCTGATTCCAGTTTGGATAGATCAAGCATTTGATTGATCAAATGGAGCAACTTTTTTCCTTTTGCCCTGATTTCCAGGGCTTCCTTGGCAAAAGCATCTCCAAGTTTTTTTTCAATAAGATCGGCCATGCCCAAAATGATGGTTAAGGGTGTTCTGAATTCATGGGTGATGTTAGTATACAACCGGGTTTTGACTTCATCAAGCTCTTTCAACCTTTTAGACTCTGATTCATCTATTTCTCTTTGTTGTTTGATATAAAAAAGTAAAAACATTAAAGTGGTCCCGGAAATCCAGAGAATATTTAAAACATAAAATAAAAGATTACTGGTCGGAGTAACATATTCAGGTACTGTTAAGAAGGGTTGAAACAAAGCCGTGAGCAAGATAGTTAAGGAGTAAATAATAAAAAGAATCATGGTCACCCTTGCATTGTTTAATAGCACGGATGAAAATGCAGAAGATAGGCCTACAAAAATCACTCCCATTGATGTAACAATACCACCAAGCAGGAGGATAGTTACAAAAGCTGCCAGAATGATTGATAATAGAAACAGAAAGTTAATTATTTTAATATCTCTGTTTCTTGCTTGCAGGGGCATATAAATCAGATATATGCAGATAAGAAAAATCCCAAACCAGTAAATGGCCTGAATTTTTAGAACATAGCCTAATATGGTCATGCCACAGATACAAAAGAATGCTGCCAGGGTCCATATCCAAAGCCATTTCAGCTGAAGGCGTATCTTAGATGGAAGGTCCTGGCTGATCAATAAACGCCTGATCTTTTCTTCCATATTTGACCAAAACAATCTGACCACAAGTAAAATACATTCAAAAAAATACAATCAGAAAATTAAAACATAAAAACCGGTTCTATCAAAAATATCCTGAAAACAGGGCAAATTCCTGCATTTAATTTATAAAAATTAATATCAAAATCAAATGCTTTGAATTTCTATTTCAGTTGAACATAGACTTATTTACTCATCCCTTAAGATATAGGCAGGATTGGTATTTGCCGCTGATAAAATAATGAAGGTTGTGGTAAGGAGCGCTATAATCAAGACGCCCAAGCTACCGAAAATCAAAGTTCCTATGCCAACATCAATATGGAACCTGTACATCACACCTAAAATCTGATTGGTGAGTACATATCCCAGCACGGCACCAGCAGCAGAGGCTGATAACAATGTCCAGAAAAATCCTGAATTGAGTTGAATAAGTAAATTCTGACTTGTTGCCCCCATTACTTTCCTGATCCCGATTTCTTTAAACCTACGTGAGACAAATAGTGAGGAAAGTGCAAATATCCCTGTTATAGATAATATGCCACCCAGTACTGCCAGGGCGAAAAATATCTGACGCATATTGTTGTTTTCCTGGATGGCATTGCCAATTGATAGGTCACTCTGAAACATTCCGGTAAAAGGTCTATCCGGAATGATGCTTTTCCATGATTCAGACAGGTAATTGAATACTTCCTGTTTATTTTCCGATTTTGCTTTGACCACCAGGATATTATATTCTTCCTCGGGAACAGGGATAAATACCTCCGGCACAGTTTTCCCGCCACTCCATACTTCCCTGATAATATCTTCAACAACTCCCACAATATATCGCTTGCCATTCACTAGGTTAACCATTTTCCCGATGGGTTCGTCGATCTCAAACCTTCTCAGGTATTCTTCATTCACAATAATAGATTCATCAAAATCCGTATCGCTGTTTTTGTTAAACAACCTTCCTTCTTTTAGTTTTACTTCCATTAAGTTCAGGTACTCATCACCAACGCGCATTGACCTGACCTCAACCTTACCCGAATCGAGGATAAGATTGGTGTCCTCGTAGCTCCATCCAAAATGATTATTTGTGCCTGTAAAATCAACGATATCAGCCTGGTTTTGTATCTTATCTTTAAGAAGTATGTATTCTTCAACATCGTTTAATCCTACGGTCATGAGATCTTCAGATTTGTAGCCCATATCAAGCATTTTAAGGAATTCAGCATTCTGTGAAAATACTATCCCGGCTACCAGCATGGTTATTGAAAGTGCAAATTGTAATCCGTTCATTACCCGTGATGCAATGCTTGTTCCCTTCAATTTAATCTGGTTCCTGAAGATATCTGAAGGATTAAATCTTTTAGAATAAAAGGCAGGGTACAATCCTGATGTAATTGTTGTCAACAGGAATAAGAAGATTATAGCAATTAAGAAATTAAGTTTACTGAAATATGTAAAATGAATAGGCGCATCCCAAATGGAATAGAACCAGTCAGCCATCCAGGTAAAAACTGCCATTCCTACAATAATCGCCAATAAACTGGTAAAAGACATTTCCAACAGGAACTGGAAAAAAACTTGTCTAGTGCCACCTCCCATTACTTTTCTAACACCGATTTCACGCACCCTGGTGGCCATTAATGACATTGATGTATTGGCCAGGTTAAAGCAGGCGATCAGGAGGATCAGTAATGCCATAGTTGCGAAAATGACCAGTACTTCATTACGTATTCGAAAATTAGCATTACTCCCGTCTATTACCCCCTGATTAACAATACTGGCGTCTTTGAATTCCACCAGATCGAACTCAGATACTTTCCATTCATCCCTGGCCTCATTTTGTATTGTCACATATTGTCCCAGTTGAGGTTCTATCTGATCAGAATTCACACCTTTGTTCAATCGAAGGTACAAGCTGGCTTGCTGCCAGGGTGTCCAGTCATCAGGATTGATGGAGTTTCCATAGGTGAAATGATCGATGCTGGTCAGGGCTTCAAATATAAAACTTGAATTCAGAGGGATCTTTTCAAAAATCCCCGCAACGGTTAAATCGACGGATTTCCCGGTTTCGTAATGGATAGACATCCTTTTATCAAGAGCGTCCTCATCCCCGAAATATTTCTTAGCCAGTTCCTGAGTCAAAAATATGCTGTTTTTATCCTGTATGCTTGCGATGGATCCTGTTTTAAGCTTTATTTTGAAAAACTCAAAAAAGTTGGAGTCAACATAAGCAATAGATTCCCGGAAAAGGATATCCTCATACTTTAAATTCCCTCCCCAGTTGAGGTAACGGGTTTGATCCGCTACTCCGCTTACCTCTTTCGGGATCCTTGGCCCCATGGTAATCGGAGCAAGTTCAAAACGCTGGATCTCTCCGGAAGCATGTTGTTTGAATTCATGTACCCTGACTATATCAGAAACGTCCTTATAAAAATCATCAAATTCGTTGTTATAAGCATATAGCAGGTAGATGGTAAGACAAAAAGCTAATGCAACCCCCATACCGGCCACATTTATCATGACATAGACTTTGTTTTTTATTAGATTGCGGACTGCTACAGTGAGGTAATTTTTGAACATAATTTAATCATTTAGAGTTGTTGACCTGATATAATAAGACGACTGGTCGGGGTAGATAGTTACAGGAATACATTTTTTTATATTTTATGCCAATACAAAAAATATGTAGGCGTTTAATTCGCATTATAATTATAAAAACACCTAATGCTCATATACTGGAACAAGATTCGGATGAAACTGTATTATTACGTAATAAATGATTGGATTTCTGGATTATCAGCATGGTATATGCCAAAACACTTTTATGTAAAGAACCAATAATCCTTAACTGGTTCTTTTTGCCATTGACTCAATACATCCCTGATATTTAACCGCTCTTCAGTAGCATTTACTGCAATCAGGATCTGTGGATGATTCATACTTCGCACATCTTTATAATACCTCATTTTTACACCATAAATATCTTTCCCGATCTTTTTTTTGTTGTCGCATACCCAGGTAATATCTTCCTCCCTTTTCAGGATCAACCTGGCAAGGTCCTTGCCATTTCTTCCAGCACCCCATAATACCAGTGGTCGACCCGGGTCCCGGTCAATCTCATAAAAATACTTCAGCTTGAGGTCAAAATACCGGTTGTCCTCATAGCAGTTCCATGTCCTTGATATACGAATTGAATGATCTCTCCAATGGTGCAGGATTCTGTCAATTCCAACGATTTTGAGACCTTTTCTGTAAAACCTGAAACAAAGATCATAATCTTCCGGATATACTTCGGGATCAAAGGCTCCCACAGCATCAAAATCTTCCTTATGGATGATCCAGCAATGAGATGGGATAACACACTCCTGATAGATCTCCTTATAATGAGCATTTCTCTTTGCCACATCATTCAACCAGGCATCATACCTTTTAAATCCTTCTCCAACTTCACCTTCTTCAACAAAATGCTGTGTTCCCCCGGCGATAACTGTTCCCTTTCCGTGTTTCATCCACTCATAAACAAGTACTTTCAGCTTATACGCTGGCATATAATCATCCGCATCCATCCTGTTGATCAGCATGCCCTGACATCGTTGGTAAGCCTCCTGCAGTATCGGGATCAGCTTATGCCTTTTCCCCTGATAGGCCTTTATCCGTTTGTCTTTCTTAGCATATTTATCCAGGATATCCATTGTTTTATCAGTAGAATGGTCATTAACCGTTATAAGCTCCCAATTAGTCCAGGTCTGGGCTAAAATAGAGTCAAGACATTTCTCCAGGTACAGTTCTTCATTCTGTACTGCCATTACTATGGAAATTAAGGGCTCTTTGTATTCTGTTCCTGGCATTCAGTGCAATATTTTTGATCTGATAAAGATAATTATTTAGACATACAGATCACATTCACCATTGCGGTTAATCTAATTCCAGATCAAGTGAAGAAGTATTATTAAAACAGGAAAGATCAATCAAAATAAGAAAGATCCCAATCATCCATCCACCTGATCTCAAGCTTATCATCAATAATATCAATTGGCAACCATACATATTTCCCTTCAATCGGGTTGTCAGGAGTCCAGCGGTCTCCCATAAAGATGAAGGTATCTTTCTTTCCCTGTAGAGGAAGAACATAGGTGCTTTGAGAATTAAAAGTCAGGTGGGCGTTTTTCCCAAGACAGGGATTGCCCAATTCTGTCCATGGGCCCCAGATACTGTTTGCCGAAGCCGACCTGGCCGTGTTTGGAGCCCAGCCTGTGCAATCAGATCCGATGAAATAATAAATGCCCTCACTGGTTTTAAATATCGTAGGGGCTTCCATATACCGGTTCGGAAAAAAACGGGCAAACTTTCCTGCATAGGTTAAGTAATCGTCTGACAGTTGGGAAATATGCAAGGTGCTGTTTTCCTCCGATGAATACAGGTGATAGGCTATACCGTTGTTATCCACAAACAGGTTCATATCCCGCGCCATCTGTCCTTTTTCATAATCACGACCCAGTATGTTGATGGTATCCACATGGGCAGGAAGGCAACCCAATCCTCCACAATATTTTTCTTTTACAGAATCTGCCACTGGTGCCTTATGAATATCCTGTACATTGATTGGCCAATATCCAGCATTGGGCCGAAGGCTATGGACAAAAGTAAAAGGTCCTGTCGGGCTATCAGCAACCGCCACGCCCGAACGGGCCGCATCATAGCCCATATCCTTGAGCTCCAGATGGAACCACATCACAAATTTTCCGGTTTTCTCATTGTATATTACTTTTGGCCGTTCCAGGATACATCCCTGGGCTATATCATGATTGGGATCATTTTGGATCACCTCCAGAGCAATCCCTTCATCATTCCAATCATACAGGTTGCCCGAGGAATAGACATGAACACCAACCTGCGCCTTATTTCCGGCAGCGCCTTTAACTTTGTGTTCTCCATACCAGTAATACGTATTATTATAGTATAAAACACCCCCGCCATGTGCGTTGACGTGGACTCCGTTGTTATCCTTCCAGATTTCACCAGACCGAAAGCCCGGCTCATCTATTTCAGGATTACAATTCAACAGGAAGGGGAGATTGATCAGGTAAAAAAATAATTTCCGCATTGGTTTAAATCTTTTAGTTCTTTAATGAAGTACGAACTGAATATAATTAAATAATAGAATATAATATTTGAACCATAAAAAAACAATTCTTCAAGTTTATTGAAAATCCTATGAAAGTATAATCTAAAAAAGGAATGATTAAATATAAATATTAATTACCTGATATCGAGAGAAGATATTTTATTAAGTCAGCTTATAATTTTGATATATGAATCGTAAAATGATTTATTTTGATAAAAAATACGAATTCAATTTACGGGCAAGTTCATTTTTTTCAGAAGTTCTATATACCGCGGATTATCTTTTAACTTATTGAAGATTGAATTATCTGATATGAGTGGCAAATTCGGATTATGCATTTCGTATGCCTCTTCAAAGAAATCTATAGCCTTGTTGTATTTTTTAACTTCAATATATCTCATAGCTTGTTCTATATTCTCCCTTAGATTACTATTTACCCCCACTTCCTCATATAATTTTATTACCTCTTCCTGAACTGCAAGCCAGCCATGCTCATCCAATATACTATCAAATTTCTTTGTCATGTTATATTTATCCCATTGCTCAGGATTAAGCTCTTTCATCACTTCAAAAGCTTTCTGGAAATCACCAATGCAAACAGATGCTTCTATCAATATCGGATAGGTAAAAAAGTGATTTGGTTCTATTGAAATTGCTTTTCCGATTATCTTTATAGCAGCCTGACATTTACCGGCTTCTATGAGTACGCCGGCACATATTCCAAGAATGAAAGGATTCAGGGGATCCAGTTCCTGCGCTATTGCGGCATGGTGCAAGGCTTCCTCCGTCCTGCGAAGATGAGTCAGAATACTTGCATAGAAAGCATGGTTTCCGGCATGATTAGGATTCAGTTCAATGGATTTTAAAAAATCCTGCTCTCCTTTCGTCCAATCCCATTCAAACCAGGCAGCCTTTGAACCTCTTATATTGTAAATCCAGGAGGATTTTGGATCCAGTTCCAAAGCCTTGTCAATATATTCATTTAGCTTAGGCAACGTATTCGACCGGTCTATAAAACCCATTTGGTACTGCCTCTCGAGTACACTTGCCATGCCTCTATAGGGAGGCGCCCAGTCCGGATCTTGTTCGTTTGCGAGTTTGAAGTATTGGGCAGCTCTTTGCAGAGCCTCCATGCTCATCTGATCATTATACACCAGGCCTTTCATATAAAGATCATGGGCTAACGGATCAACCAACCTGGTTTCAGCAAGCAATTTTTCCTCCTGGGGGGTAAGTATTACATTAATCTTTTCTGAAAAGTCTTTAGCTACTATATTGTATAAATTTTGAATTTGACTTCTTTCCACTTTGAAGTCATGAACCCAGAGTTGTTTTTCCTCATCCTCCGTGTCGACCATTCTTACCTGGAGACAAATACTATCCCCAACACATAATACTGATCCTTCAACCACAACATTCACCCCCAATTCGGATGCAATTTCCGGTATAGACTTTTCAACATTTTTATATGCATAGGCGGTCTTTTTCGATTTCACCCGCAACGCACTGATTTTTCCTATTTCGCCTATCAGCGAAGCATGCATACCGGCCGTAAAATATTCAAGTGAATCACTCCCTGTATAATTGTCAAAGGGGAGGACCAAAACAGAATTCTCAGAATTCGATTGTTTTTCAATCATTGCTGGTAAAAAATAATATAATGCATAGGCCAGTAAAGCAATGATCAATATACCGGCAATAATAGTATTCCTGCCAAAATCCAATGGACGTACAAGTTCTCCTGTATCAATAGATAAATCCAATTGGCTTTCATCCTCGCAGGAAATTTTATACATACCTACAGGATTTGTAACACCTTTCAAAGATTGCGTTCCAATTGATTCTATTTTTAATCCTTCTTTATTTTTTATATCATTGAATACAGTTTCAGATATTATAATTTCGTTTGTATGGGCCAGACTTTGGATCCTGGAGGCGATATTTACGCCATCTCCTAACACATCATTTGTCTCAAAGATCACATCGCCCTGATGGATGCCGATACGTAAAGCAATATCTGTTTTTTCGGTTGCCTTTTGTATGGATACAGCGCACATGACAGCATTTATATTGGAATGAAAACTGGCCAGGATACCCCCAGCCATCTCTTTCAACCATCTGCCTTTAAAATTTTTAATGAGGCGCCTATGGATTCGCTGGTTTTTTCTAAGGCAATCAAATGCTATCTTATCATCCTCTTTCAATAAAGAGTCATAACCGATGATGTCAGTAAACATGATTGCTGCTAAACGCCTTTGTGACATGGCAGTTTGTGGTTTCAATTAAAATAAGCCACACGATAACCTATATTTAGACAATTTACGAAAAATTGGAGAAAGTCAATTACCTTATGTAAGGTGAAATTATATTTATCAATAAGTTCTCTAATCCATTTTTCGCCTCATCTCTTTTACGATGGTGTCAACGAATAAAAACTCTACTCTATTATCGTTTTGACGTGTGTAAAATTTATAAAATATACCCTTGTAACCTGTAAAAGTCCCATGTTCAGCAAATTATCGACCAGGAATTATTAAATTTAAATATCAATTTCCTGATATGGACAGAAGAACTTTTTGCAAATCAAATGCCTGTGCGGCAACATCTATTATGGGATACTCTTTTTTTCCGGATTTTCTTAATAATTCCAATTCTACCGACAATAAGAAGTCATACGCTGATTACCTTAGAAAAAGTGCGGTACCAAAAGAAGAACTTGACGTATTTTTGAACGAAAATTCCTGGGCCCAATTTGATCCAGAGGTAGGATACATCCTGGGGAACTATATGCCCCTTGATGGAATGGACAACAGTTCTACAATTTCCACAGTTAAGAAAGATGGTAGCCGGACCAGCCAGGTCTATTCTGAAAAAACCTGCCGCATTAATACCTACGGGAACAGTTTCACACAATGTCACCAGGTAAGCGATGCAGAGACCTGGCAGGAGTACCTCGCTGGCCACCTGGGTGAACCTGTCCGTAACTTCGGCATGGGTGGATTTGGGGTATACCAGGCCTACCGGAGATTGATCAGAAGGGAAATCGCTGATTCAGATTCAAAATATGTGATCCTGTATATGTGGGGGGATGACTATGTCCGAAGTGTGTTCAGATGCAGGTATGCAACCTATTACACCAATTGGAATGATTACGGGGGACATATGTTCCATGGTAATTTCTGGTCGAATATAGAAATGGACCTGGATAAAGGTGTTCTTGTGGAAAAGGAGAGCCGTATAAGTAAAAGGGAAGAATTATATAACATGACGGATCCGGATTTCATGTACGAGAACCTGAAAGATGACCTGATGGTGCAATTGCATCTGATGGCTGGCAATATGGTCAATGCTGATATTGACGATAAAGGTTTTCGCAGGCTGGCTGAGATCCTGGGTATCCCCGGCATTGACTTCTCGAGCCAGGAAAGCATGCAGCGGACGGCTAATAATTTAAAAAACAAATATTCCTTTAAAGCCACTAAATATATACTGGGAAAAACCGGAGATTTCTGTAAGAAACATGATAAGAACCTGTTGCTTATCCATTTTGATCCATATGGTGTTCTCAGGCCTATGATACGTGGTGAAGCCCGGTATGATCAGGAAGTAATGGATTTTATTAATGATAGCGGTTTTCGTTTTTTTGACATGAATTCAGTACATGTGGAGGACTATAAAAAATTCAACTTAAGTCTGGATGAATACATGCAGAGGTATTTTATAGGGCATTACAATCCTTCAGGTAACCATTTCTTTGCCTATGCATTGAAGGATACTCTTGTAGATTGGCTAGATCCGAAGCCTATTACTTACCAGCAGGGGGATGAAAAACTGATCCGGTTTAAGGAGTATCTCGACGAATAATTCTTATACCGGATTATCCTTATCAATGCTTGTATAATGAATAAGTTATACATATAAATCCCCGCAATATGCTGATGTTGAGGGAGATTACCTGTTCTTTATTTCGGCCTATCATAAAGCTTGTGCTGATAATCCAACAAATAAGCTGAAACTTGATGTCAAATTGGAAAAGTCTATCAATTCGATTTCATTCTGACATGGTTTTTAACATAGCATCATAGAACCTTCTGGCATTATCGAGTCGATCAAGAACTTCTTTATCCGGCACATCTTTTCCGTGCTCTTCCTCATCAATTACATGGATCAGTGCCATTTGCTTATCAATAATAGCAGGTGCTTTTTCAGGATTCCATGTTGGTTTCCCATCCACTATGAAATAGACAGGTGATGTATGTGCAATAGCTCCGTTATCACAATAAACCGCTGCAGTCAGCCACTGACTTTTAATCAGAGTATGGTCAAAATCAATAATAACTGAATCCGATTTATCGGGATTTAATGTCTTTTGAACCATTCCATCATTGTTGTATATTTCTACTCTGTTGATTATGCCGATTTCAGGATGAGAATAAGCCCGTACATTGACATTGCTCGTAATTCCCACATTTCTTGTGATCTCCCGGCCGGGGAGATTGCCATCAGCTTCCAAAAATAAAGCAGGCCCGTTCGAGACAAAAGTTTTGCCTGATTTCAATCCTTCGAACCAGTAATCCGCCGAAAACGAATCCCCGGTATATACGAAGGTTCTTACTTCACCCAGTGTTGAACCCCAGGGGATATCGCTACCTGCAGCGGCTGAAATTCTGAAACCAAGATTAAGATAGTCATAATAATCGGGTG
>CAYMFU010000054.1:0-20779 GCA_964389805.1 uncultured Roseivirgaceae bacterium
AGCTGCAACCGCTCCAGTTGAGGCACAAGCAATCAGCAGAGTAATGTTTTTATAATCAAGACGTAATAACCGTCCTATATTTGATCCAAATGCTCCTCCAGTAGAAACGGTGGGACCTTCCAGTCCAACTGAACCACCGAATCCAACAGTTATGGAACTTGTTATAATGGATGCATATATTTGAAAGGACCTGATAATTCCATTGTTTTTCGAAATGGCGTACAAAACATTTGGAATCCCATGACCGACTTTATTCCGAATAATAAATCGAACGATCAGAGATGATGCCAGGAGTCCAATTGCCGGATAAACTATGTACATGATCTGGAAGTAATCATCAGAAAATCCCCTGGTTAAAAATTCCTGTATTATCCTTACTGAATTTTTAATGATTACAGCCCCTAATCCACCTGCAGTGCCAACGACAATACTCAGGAGGATCATAAATCTTCTATCAGATATGCTACGTTTCCTCCAAAGTAAAATTCTTGTTATCAGCGGTAATTTCTTCATTTTTTAAAATATCGCCTAAAATGCGTCATAGGCTCAAATTTACTTGGAGTTTTTAAGAACATAGAAAAGATAGAACATTTCTGTGGCAATCTCTTTACTTTTTTCCAGATATAGTTCGGGAGCATCAGAAGTCCCGTCATAAGCCGAAGGATCAAAATAATGAAGAGAAGTCCTGAAATTATTTCCTTTTACAACTGGCAAATTTATGTCAGCATTCGAACATATAATAATCGAACCGAAGTTAATATTGGGATTACTTTTGTCATTATATTTAATGGATCTCAATATTAAGGGTTCGATGTTATAAGAATACTTTATTTCATATTCCGGATTACTCCCTTCCTGGATCTTATATATAATAAAACCAGCTTTTTCTAATGCTATAATGGCATTTTTAGAAATTTTAGAAGCGATTATCCCTCCCGAATAGATTTTAACATTTTCTATACCATAATAATACGAAGCTGCCATAGCCCAGGCCTGGACTATAACTGATCTTGCCAAATGATCAGTTTCAATAAATATGACCTTTCCAGTATTATCCAATTGTTGTGCTCCTATTAAATAATTTGCAATTTCTTCAAGTACAGCCTTCCTTTCAAAAGGGATTTTGCCGTAATCCGGATAAAGGTCTCGTGCATAATTAAAAAGAATGGGATACAATTTATTTGGGCCGGTTGAAGATTGTTGGGAATAGCATGGATAGGATAAAATGAACACCAAAAATATAAGAATATTTTTCATCGGCATAAGAGTTATATTGCTTTTAACTACGATATTAAGAATATAAATGCATTATTGATTAGTATGAATAATAATATTGTTTCGTATTGTCAAAATATTAATTTTTTCGATTATTTTTCCACATTTAGCAACCACTTTTTGGCAAGACGTTAATTTAGTACTAATTTCGCAACATAGAATTGGAGTTTATAGTTGACAACAAAACTTGAGAGAAGGTGGATATTTTTAGTAAAAGAATCAGTAACCAGAGTCCCCTTGGTCATTATGCACATGTTCAACCGGGATATTTCATGTTTCCGAAATTAGAGGGGGAAATAGCACCAAGAATGTTTTTTAGAGGAAATAAGGTGCTAACCTGGAGTTTGAATAACTATCTAGGATTGGCCAATCATCCTGAAGTAAGGGAAGTTGATGCAAAAGCAGCCAAGGACTGGGGATTAGGTTATCCGATGGGTGCCAGGATTATGTCTGGTAATTCAAAGTACCATGAGCAATTTGAAAATGAACTTGCTGAATTTGTCAAGAAGAAAGCTGCTTTATTGTTAAATTATGGATACCAGGGTATAATGTCTATCATTGACACGCTGGTTGACCGGAAGGATGTAATAGTATATGATGCTGAAGCCCATGCAAGTATTGTTGATGGAGTCAGATTACATATGGGCAAAAGATTCGTGTATCATCATAATGATATGGAGAGTCTTGAGAAGCAACTCGTAAGAGCTGAGAAAATTTGCAAAGAGACTGATGGTGGTATTTTGGTCATCACCGAAGGTGTTTTCGGAATGTCAGGGAATAATGGCGATCTGAAAGGCATAACAGATTTAAAAGATAAATATAGTTTCAGGATACTCGTTGACGATGCACATGGTTTCGGTACCATGGGGGCGACGGGTGCTGGCCTTCCAGAGGCTATGGGAGTCACAGATAAAATTGATCTTTATTTTTCTACATTTGCAAAATCAATGGCCAGTATTGGTGGTTTTATAGCCGGAGATAAAGAAATCATTGAATTCCTGAGGTTTGGCGTCCGATCTCAAATATTTGCCAAATCACTTCCTATGCCATTAGTAATAGGAAATCTAAAAAGACTTGAATTGCTCAGGACCAGGCCGGAACTAAAAGAGAATTTATGGAAAATAGTAAATGCTCTGCAATCCGGGTTAAGAAAAAAAGGATTCAATCTGGGTACTACAGAATCTCCTGTTACACCAGTATTCTTAAGTGGAGGAATTGTAGAGGCAGCGAACCTGATTTTAGATATAAGAGAAACATATAAGATATTCTGTTCTGTAGTTATTTATCCTGTTGTTCCGAAGGATGTGATCATGCTTAGACTAATACCTACAGCTGCACATACTTTAGACGATGTAAATGAGACGATTATGGCTTTTGAATCTATTAGCCAGAAATTAAAAAGCGGTCAATATCAGCACGATGGTGTTGAGGCTGTAATTAATGAATAATAAAAAAAACAGGCTTATTTATTGATTTATAACTATTTTCATTAAATTGCCACAGAAATTATCCATTTTAATAACTAATAAATCATATAACATATGAAAAGATTTGATGAACTTCGTGATTTAGTAATGAATTTAGAGGCTGATTTCCAAAAATTTTATGATAAAGGTAATTCAGCAGCCGGCACCCGAGTAAGAAAAGGAATGCAAGAACTTAAAAATTTGGCCCAAGACATCCGAGTTGAAGTTCAAGATATTAAAAACAAGGGATAGGGAAATCCTCTAAAAAAGTTAGAATCCCGTCAATTGACGGGATTTTTTTTTTCCTTTAATGCATCCTTTATCTCCTCCTGCAGTTCCTTACTTGCTTTGTCAAGCGGAGGGCGAACATCTCCAGAGCAAATCCCTAATACCTCCATCAGGAATTTCACACCTGTAGGATTTCCTTCCACGTACATCAGATCATTTATCCTGGAAATTGAATACAAAATCTTTTGCGCCTTAGCGTAATTATTATCTAATGCATAGTTAACAATATTGCACATCTCACTTGTTAAAGCATTTGCAAGTACACTGATTACACCTACCGCTCCAATAGATATTAATGGCAATGTTAAAAAATCATCCCCTGAAATCAAGAGAAAATCATCACTGCTTAGTTTTTTGATCTCAACCGCCTGATTGAAATCGCCGGACGCCTCTTTTACACCGATAATATTTGGATGTTGAGAAAGCTCAGCTGTGGATTGAGCAGTCAAATTAACTGAGGTTCTGCCAGGCACATTATATAAAATGACTGGCTTTGGAGATTTATCAGCGATCATTATAAAATGCTTGATCAAACCACTCTGTGATGGTTTATTATAATAAGGGCATACAGACAATACGGCATCAAATGATTCTTTTGACAGGGCATCAATATGAGATAATGCTTTATCGGTATCATTCCCACCAATTCCCATTATTACCGGTTTATCCCGATTGATCTGGTTAACTTTTCTCAAGATCTCAATTTTTTCATTCTCCTTAATGGTTACGGATTCTCCGGTAGTGCCTTGTACCACCAGATAGTCAATCCCCTGGTCAAGGGTATGTATAACCACTTTCTCAAGTTCATTGAAGTTTACATTTAATTGACCGTCAAAAGGAGTGACCAATGCCACGCCCGTTCCCTTAAAATTCTCAGACATTGTTAACTAAAGCTTTTGTATAGTGTAGAATTTCATGACAAAGTTTTTCGATCCCTACATTTCCCCTGATCTGTATCATAAAATCGTATAAATCTTTCCTGGTATGGTCTGCCCTTGAAACCCTGCAGCGTGCATTACTTAATGCCATTATATTTTCAATATATACATTGGGTAATGTGTCCAAATGATATAGGAAATCAAACCTTAGATTTTTAAAATTATTGAGCTTTTCACTTTTTATTTTACCAAAATTATCGAAATCTTTATCACTGAAAAAATCAATCTTAACAGGCACAATTTTCAGGTCTACGCGACTATAGCACAGGATCTGTACTTTTTTCCCGGATATCTCCATCTCCTTGGCAAATTCGTCAATGATCTCTGCTTTCCTTTTTCCTTCCCAGGAATAAATGATACCTATCGATTGGGCCTTCCTGTATGAAATATTATCCCTGGATACAGTGCTTTTTTTTATAGCAAGCTTGGTCTTACGTTCAATAAAATGTTTCTTAAAAAGCATGTAATATTATTCTTTCAACATTTCTATAAACTCCAATTCGGATATTATTTTAATCCCGAGATCCGTAGCCTTTTTTAATTTAGTGGGCCCCATTTTTTCCCCGGCGATCAGAAAATCCAATTTATTAGAAATCGAAGATAACACTTTTCCACCATGTTTCTTAATGAGTGTTTTTAATTCTTCTCTCTCGAAATTTTGAAAAACACCGGAGACCACAAATCCCTTACCGTCAAGAGATTTATTTACGATTTCAGCCATGTTCTCTTCGACTTCAAATTTCAGTCCGAAGCCTTTAAGATCTTCAATTAATGCTATGTTTTCTGCTTTATTGAAGTGTTCTACTATACTATCAGCGATTTTTTGACCGATCTCAGGCGCCTCAATTAGACTAGCATAGGAGGCTTCCATTATATGATCAATATTTCTGAAATGAAGTGCCAGTTTTTCAGCAACAGTTCGCCCGACATATCTAATGCCTAATCCAAATAATACATTCTCAAAAGGTCTGTTTTTTGAATTTTCGATTCCATAGAGCAAGTTTTGGGTTGATAATTGTTTAAATCCTTCAAGTTTCATGACATCCTCTGATTTCAGGCGATATAGATCCGCGACATTCTTTGCCAGATCATTGTTGTAAAGCGCCAGTATTGTTTTTTCTCCAAGTGAATTAATGTCCATCGCATTGCGTTGAATAAAATGTTCAATTTTACCCATGATCTGGGGTGGACAACTCTTAGAATTAGGGCAATAATGATTAGCTTCACCATCAACCCGGACCAGTGGGGTGCCGCATTCCGGGCAATTGGTGATGAATATTATCCGGACCGTTTCTTTCCCCCTTTTTGTATAGTCGACACCGGTAATTTTAGGAATTATTTCTCCTCCCTTTTCAATGTATACGTAATCGCTGATCTTTAAATCCAGGCGCTCAATTTCGTTTGCATTGTGAAGAGATGCGCGTTTTACGGTAGTCCCTGCGAGCACAACCGGCTCCAATTGTGCTACGGGAGTTATGGATCCTGTCCTGCCTACCTGGTAGGTTATGCCGTTTAATCTGGTTATGGCATGTTGTGATTTGTATTTATATGCAATTGCCCAACGTGGAAATTTAGAGGTAAATCCAAGCTTTTCCTGGAGGTCGTATCGATTTAACTTTATTACAATGCCATCAGTGTCCTGCGGCAAATCATTCCTTTTAAATTCCCAATTCCGGATATATTCAAATATCTCTTTTAATTCAATACATTTCCTATATGTTTTTGATGTATTGAAACCCCAATCAGATAGTTTCTCCAAGGCATCATAATGCGTATTGACATCAATATTTTCTCCAAGTAACCCATACAAAAAGCAATCAAGTTTCCGTTTTGCAACAATAGAAGAATCCTGCATTTTCAAAGTTCCGGAAGCCGTATTACGAGGATTAGCCAATAGAGGTTCATCATTTGCTTTTCTTTCATGGTTTAGCTGATCGAAGATTTTATGGGGCATAAAAACTTCACCCCTAACCTCGAATAAATCCGGGTAGTCATCTCCCTTTATCTTTAATGGCAAATTCCTGATGGTCTTGACGTTAGCTGTAACATCATCCCCTTTTTCTCCATCCCCGCGTGTTACTGCACGTACCATAATGCCTTTTTCATATGCAATGCTAATGGCTACACCATCGAATTTTAGTTCACATATATATTCAACAATCTCATCACCAATCATTTTATGTATCCTATTATCAAATTCCTTAATTTCATCCTCAGAATATGTGTTTCCTAGGGACAGCATCGGAAACTTATGGTAAACTGTTTCAAAACTTTTGGTCACCGTTCCACCAACCCTTTGTGTGGGTGAATAGTCATACTTGAATTCAGGGAACTTTGTTTCCAGGCTGCTGAGTTTTTCGAGCAGTTGATCGAATTCAAAATCAGAGATTTCGGATGTATCGTGTTGATAATACTTATCGTTGTAATAATTGATTTTATCAATTAATTCTAAAATCTCTATTTGAGCCTGTTTTTTATTCATATAACCTTATTTGTTTACAGGTTAAGATTATCATAACAAATGTATAAAAATAAAAATGTATTTTTTACATTTACGTCAACCCTAAGTTCAGGATCATATGCCACGTAATAATGAGATAGAAAAAGATATACTTAAGGAAGCCACTCAGTTATTTTTTGATAAAGGATATAAAAAAGTCACTGTAGACGAACTAGCATCCAGTTTATCTATCAGCAAAAAAACCATATATAAGTACTATGACAGTAAACAGGATCTTCTGGAAAAAACGTTTGATGACTGGAAGTCAAATTTATCATCTGAAATCAATGGGATTTTGGATCAGAAGAATATAAGCTTTATTGAAAAGCTTAAATCAATGATGAGTCATATTGGTGTTTCTATGGGAAGAATGAATTCAGAATTGATTGTGGACATTCAGGAGAATGTGCCACATTTATGGATCAAAATTAACAACTATAAACACGAGGCTGCTTTCCTGAGATTCAATCGACTCATCGATGAAGGAATTGCTAAAGGAAAGATCAAAAAAAATATCAATAAGAGTCTCGTAGTCGCACTTTATGCATGTGCTATTGAAACTTTGCTGGATCCTAATTTTCTTAATACCCTTCCTCCTGATATGAAAAAGAAACTTCCGAAATACCATTCTGATATTTTTGATCAAACCCTGAAGATAATTTATGAAGGAATACTCACAGATGATGCTCTGGATTCTTTGAGTAAATCAGAGTAAGGGAGGCAAAACATTACAAGCAGGAACCTTGCATTTAAATTTCACTTAATCATCTATTTACTCAGAAATCTGTAAATCATTTCACTGATATAATCAACCTTTTCATCAGAAAGGCCAGGATATATTGGTAAACTTAATTGCATCTCTGTTATGTTCTCTGTGACTGGCATCCTGCCTTTATTATATCCTAAATAGACCATGCTGTGCTGAAGGTGCAGGGGGATTCTGTAATGTACCTTTGTTTCTATACCAGCAGCTTTGAGATGCTTTTTCAATCCATCTCTCCGCTCAATAAGGATCGGGAATATGTGATACACTGATTGGGCATTTTTTTTATAGTTGGGTAATCGCAGTCCGGGGATACTTGAAAGGTTATCTTTATATTTCTCAGCGATAGATCTTCTTTCCTTATTCCAGATGTCAAGCCAGGGGATCTTTACACTTAGAAGGGCTGCCTGGAGTTCATCTAGCCTTGAATTATAACCTATCACCTTATGCTGGTTTTCAGCGGTAAATCCATAATTTCTTAGTGATAGGCATTTGTCAGCTAGTTTTTTATTATTAGTTGTTATAATTCCTCCGTCACCAAGGGCGCCTAAGGTTTTTGTGGGATAGAAACTGGCGCCATTTATTTGACCAAATGATCCGGTTTTTTTACCATCAATTTCAGCTCCAACAGATTGAGCAAAATCCTCTATTACAACGATTCCTTTTTCTTTTGTTTTTTCTACAATTTCTGAAATGTTGCAGGCATAACCATATAAATGAACTGGAATAATCGCTTTTGTTTTTGGCCCAATTAATGACTCAATAGACTTGTAATCAATTACAAATGTTTCAGGATTTACATCTGCCAGAATTGGTCTTGCGCCAGCATGTATCACACCTAGTATTGTGGCAATAAATGTAAGGCTGGGAAGGATTACTTCGTCATCTTTTTTCAGGTCGAGGGTATCCAGGCTGATCCTTAATGCATCTAAGCCGTTTCCGACACCTATTGCATGTCTGACACCGATATATTCAGCGAATTCAATTTCAAAATACCTAAGATACCGGCCAAGAATATACCATTTTGAATCTACTAGTTTTTTAAAGGTCCTGTTTAATTCTTCCTCGATATCAGAATTTATTTTATCAAATGAAAAATATGGAATTTTGTATGACATAATATTTTCAAAGGTGAAGAATCAAAATTCTATTTCAGTAGAATTATAATAAAAATATGCAATTTTTCGTGTTAATAATATCTACTTGGATTATTAAATATGTGCATAATGATTACAAGCGTATCAGGAAAGTACAATTATATGTTTGAATTTTCTATATTTAATGATGCATTAATTAAAGTTTTTTTCTAATATTGAGTAAAATTAATTTGTTCAACTTATTATCCCATGCTGCATAGCTTATTCCGACTGCTTAATGTTCAGAAGACGGAGGAGGAGCGTCCTGCACTATTGTTATTGGCTTATGGCTTCTTCATGGGCATTTTTTTGGCGACATACCGTGTGGTTGTTGAGACATTGTTCCTGAATACTCAGGGTGAGAATCTTAAACTGGCTTTCTTCGTTTCCGGGATATTGGGTGTATTAACTACTGGGCTTTTCACAATTTTTCAGAAGCACATATCTTTTAAAATACTTGCCGGATTTAATTTATTAGGTGTTTTTATATTTATTACGGCAGTTTTTACAGGATTATCAATTGAATCAAACCCTATATTTATTTTTATCCTTTATGTAATGCTATTCCCCATTACTTCAATAATGCTACTATGTTTTTGGGGACTTTTCGGAAGAATATTTGATATTAGGCAGTCGAAAAGGATAATCGGAAGCATAGATGCCGGTCAATTGATCGCCACAATTTTAGCTTTTATATCGGTGCCTTTTTTTATAGAATTTATAAGTAATGTAACAGACCTGTTAATTATAAGTGATATAAGTATTCTAGCTTGCCTGTTCTTTCTATTTTTTATTAACAAAGAAATACGTTTTGCTGAGGTGGGAGAAAAGCCGGGGAAATCTGATACTATTCGATTCAGTAAGTTATTTAAAGATAATTATGCGATAGTACTTTCTCTATTCATTGGGATTTCAATCATTTGTTTGACATTTGTTGATTATACATTCCTTAAAATTATAGAACAACAGTATCCTGAAGAAGTAAGCCTGGCAAAATTCCTTTCTTATATGTATATGTCGATTATGGTATTCACATTGATCATGCAGACATTCATTAATGAAAGGTTAATAGCTTCATATGGACTAAAAACGGCTTTGATTGTCCTCCCGGTTGTATTAGGGCTTTTTACTATTGGTGCAATTATCACTGGAAACCTTTTTGGATATCTTCCCGATTCAGATAATTTTATTTGGTTCTTTTTATTTATAGTCTTGAGTAAGTTCTTTGCTAATTCGATCAGAGAGGCATTGGAGAATCCTACCTTTAAGATTTTCTTTATGCCGCTGAAGCTCAACATTCGATTTGACGTTCAGGCTAAAATCGAAGGAGTAATAAATGAATCTTCGAGATTGCTTGCCGGAACTATGATCTTAATAATTGGAACCCTGACATTTTTTGATATTATTCACTATACCTACTTTCTGTTAGCGATCATTATTGGGTATTTCTTTGTTACAGGAAGATTGTATAATGAATATAGAAATAATGTGAGAAAGAAATTAGAAAGTCACGAAGAAGAAGCCAGCGAAGAATATAATGAGGTAGTTGAGATTGGTTCAGTTCTGAAAAATCTTGACAATATCAATGATTCAGGGCTTAAGATTTTTACACTAAAAGTTATTGAGAAACTGGACTTTGATAAGTTCATTGCATTTCTCCCATCACAGATTGAATCTGATCATAAAATAAATAAGAGATTTGCCTTAAGAAGGTTGAATGAGATTCGCAATCTCTCTGGAACACTGAATCCAAATAAAATAAAAATAATAGAGGACACCGATAAGGGTAAAGAAGATATCAGCAATTGGCTGAACAAATTACTTTATACTACGGATGATTTTCCATTGATCGAAAACATATCCAGGTTGACAAAATCGGATGATACGGAAGACCGGATCGATGCGATTAATATGATATTAGCAAATCAGAGTGATGAGGTAATTCCCTACCTAATAGATTTGCTGGTGGACATGAATTTTAGTGTGCAATCTTTGGCCGTCAAGGCGGCAGGAAGACTGAAAAGAACCGATATTTATCCATTCCTCATTGATAAATTGTCTTCTCCAACTTATGGCGATCTTGCCGTAGATGCCTTGGTTGAAATTGGAGATGATATACTTCAATACCTGGAAATCGTATTTCAAAAAACGGATCAGGATCCTCAGACACAGTTAAGGATAATCAGGGTATATGAAAAAATAGAATCTGAGAGGTCAAAGGAGGTTTTATGGTCGAAGATCGATTACCCGGATAAGAAAATTGTTTCACAGATTTTGTTAGCCCTGGCGAATTCCGGATTTAAGGCTGAAGGCTATCAGGCTGTAAGAATTAAGTATGTCATTGAATCAGATATAAACGATATAATTTGGAACATACATGCATTAGATAAGATCCATGGAACAGAAATCGGTGAAATGATCCATAACTCAATAAAGGAAGAAAACAGCCATCATTATCACCATATTTATATGCTTCTTTCCATGATCTATGATCCACATTCTATTCGATTGATCCGGACGAATATTGAAAGTGGTACGCATGAGGGTATTACATATGCAATTGAGTTGCTGGATGTGTTATTGGAGGAAGATCTGAAAGACCGGATAATCCCGCTATTTGATGACATATCAAA
Organism: uncultured Roseivirgaceae bacterium; assembly: GCA_964389805.1. Lineage (GTDB taxonomy): Bacteria > Bacteroidota > Bacteroidia > Cytophagales > Cyclobacteriaceae > JAGTVG01. Next base: position 11,000 of record CAYMFU010000054.1, read on the forward strand.
TCAGGATAAAATAAAGAAATTACAAGTTTTCTATCCACATATGCTTGGAGATTTCATGGACGTTGTCAAACAGATTATCAATAAAGAATTTAACCAGATAAATAGATGGTCTAAGGCACTTGCGATATACTGGGTTGGTATCCAGAAGGTTGATACTATGCTCTATGAGTTGATCGCAAATTTATTCAATCCTGATCCATTAATTAGGAATACGGCAGGGTGGTCATTACATCAGATCAATCCGGATTATTATGATGAACATTCACGGCGGATCGAAAAAGATAAAAAGGCAGATATTGACAGCATGATCTTCGGAAAAGAGAAGATCCGAAATTTGCATTTTAGTAAGCCACTTACCATTGATAAGGTATTCTTTCTTACTAAAATCAAGATATTCAAAACTACGCCGACAGCATTTCTTGTAAATTTGCTGGATTATACTGAGGAATTATATCTTCGAAAAAATCAGAAATTAAAAATAACCGAAGAGACAAATAATTATTTTTACATTGTTTATGATGGCTATACGAATCTATTACAGAAAGACGTTGTCATCAATAATCTTACACATAGTGAATTCCTCGGCGAGATCCTGATTGAGGAAATAGCAGAAAATGATCTTGTCATACATCCACTTGTGGATACCATTTTCATCAGGATTTTTAAAGAGAAACTATATGAATTGCTAAGTAACGATCATGAAATAGCGCTGGAGTTTTTGCATTATTCTTCGCTTAATTCAGGATTGATTTTAAAGGATATGGATAAAACTGCTTGATAGATTGTATATAATTTGAATGTCATTAAGAATTATATTTTTTAAGGAAAATTATCTAATACTATTGATAATTAGATAAAAAATTGTATTATGGGGCACATAATGTATAAACCAGTTAAATTCTGATGGTTGATTACCAGATTATAATGCTATACGCTAATCTGGATGATAAACCAGACAGTCAATCTTCTAAAGGTTGGGTTAGCATTTTTGTCGAAAACCTTGAGCGATTGTTAAATCGATTATCAGGGGAGAAACACTCTATCGTAAAATTATCGGAATATGACCTTGACCTGGATTCCTATCCTTTAGAGCCGTCTATAATAATTCCGGTTTTTTCCCTAAATCTTTTACAGGCTCCCATTTTTATGAGCTATTTATCTGTGCTTGAAAAGGAAGCAACGAAGAAGAGAAAGGCCTCTGCGAGTATAAAGTTTATTAACGTTTTTAAAAACCGGATCCCGACGGAAGAGATACCTCCGTATTTATTAAAAAACAAGTTCTACAATTTTTTCGATATAGATTCTCTCACGGATTTTGTAACTGAAATTTCCTTTCAGGAAGATCCGGATAAAGACCACGACTATTGGATGAAAATATTTGATATTGCCGCTGATATCAAAAATATTAACGAAGCACAGAGGTCACCTGTTAAGACCGCTGAAAAATTAGTTAAAAACCTCAGGCCATCGGGAATATATATTGCACAGTCGGGTATTGATCAGCACAATCAAAGGGATAATCTCTGCCGGGAATTATTAAGAAGTCAGTATGATGTGCACCAGTTGGATACAGTCGATGGATCATATGATGATATAGTTAAACAGATAAATGAAAAATTAAGTAAATGTCAGTTGTCAATCCATCTTGTTGGTGAAGATTCGGGTAAATTGATTAAAGATAGGGGATTATCAATACTTGAAATTGAGAATCAATTGGCCTCCGAGCACAGCCGTCAGGTCAATGATAAGCCTGGAGTAAAGTATTATGAAAGATTTAACCGGATCATATGGATTTCAGAGAGTAACGAAAATTTAACAGTCAAACAGAAAATTTTCATTGATAATCTTAAAAAGGATCTGGTCAATATCGAATATGCCGAGATCATGGATTGTCCTATAGAGACCCTGAAAGGTTTTATTATAGGTAAAATAAATGAAAACAAGATAGGCCAGGAACAGGTAATGATCCCCGATGCAGAGACAGGTAAAAGTATATATTTAATATGTGATAAGACAGAACGAGAAGAATGTAAACCTATAAGTAATTTTCTAAAGGATCAGGGTTTTAAAGTAATTCTTTCAAATTTTGACGGAGAAATATTACAGATCCGCCACAAGCACATCAGAAACCTGAAGGATTGTGACGGGACATTAATTTATCATGGAAAGAACAATGAAAACTGGGTGAAAAGTAAGCTGTTTGATAGTGTAAAAGCATTAGGCTTGGGAAGAAGCAAAGGGAAAAATCCAACTGCCGTAATTGTTGATTCAAATAAGAAGGTAGACCTGGATCTTTATTTCGATAAAGACAATTTGATTTTATTTAAGAATCAAAAGGTCAATAAAAGCTCATTTAAATCGTTTCTTAACCAGCTTGAATAGCCAATGAATGTAAAGGAATTAGAAATATCTCTATCAGGAAAAGTAAAAGACGCTAACCTGCTTAATCCTTTCCCCGGGTTGAGACCCTTTGGGTTCGAAGAAAGCCATTTATTTTTTGGACGAGAGGGGCAGAGTGATGAAATTCTGCTAAAACTTGCCCAAAACAGGTTTTCTGCTGTTATCGGAGCCTCAGGAAGCGGTAAGTCATCTTTGATGTACTGTGGTCTGATTCCCATACTTTATGGCGGATTTATGACTGACGCAGGATCTGATTGGATTGTTATTTCGTCCAGGCCAGGGAATAGCCCGCTGGAAAATCTTTCAGAGGCTATTGTCAAACTCAATGAATCGTATGAGGAACTCTCTGATGATGAAAGATTCATGGAGACCACTTTGACCAATGTAATATTGAAAAGTTCCTCAATGGGATTGGTTGATGCCCTGAAGCCGTATTCATTGTCGAAATCTTCCTCAACAAATTTCTTAATACTGATTGATCAGTTTGAGGAATTGTTCAGGTTTCTGAAAAGTGAAACAGATGAGGAATCGGCAAACCTTTCTGCTGCCTTTGTAAATCTCTTATTGAAGTCTGTTAGTCAATCAGAATTGCCCATTTATGTTGCACTCACTATGCGTTCAGACTTTATTGGTGATTGTTCTCAATTCCCTGACTTAACACAGGTTATAAATGAAAGTCATTATCTGATCCCGCAAATGACCAGAGATCAGCAGAGAATGGCAATTGAAGGACCAGTTGCTGTAGGAGGAGGTAAAATAACAAGAAGGTTGACCCAACAGTTGTTAAATGATGTGGGAAATAATCCTGACCAGCTTCCGATACTTCAGCATGCTTTGATGAGAACCTGGGATTATTGGATTCAAAACATGGAAGACGGCGAGTCCTTGGATCTTAGGCATTATGTTGCAATTGGAAAGCTGGAGGAAGCTTTATCCCAGCATGCAAATGAGACTTTTGCAGAGTTAGATAAGAGGGAAAGGGAGATTTGCGAGGTGATATTCAAATCGCTAACTGAGAAAGGCAGGGATAATTTTGGAATTAGACGAACAGCAAATATCCAGGAATTAGCACAAATTGCTAATGTTACGGAGGATGAAATCATCAATGTAGTAGAGAAATTCAGGCGTCCGGGCAGGTCATTGTTGATGCCGCCTGCTAATGTCCCTTTACGATCAGGTACGATCATTGAGATTTCTCATGAAAGTTTGATGCGAATCTGGGATAGATTAAAAAACTGGGTTGATGAAGAGTTTGAATCTGCGCAAATGTATCGTAGATTATCGGATGCAGCTGCCATGTACCAGATTGGTCGAACCGGATTATGGAGACCTCCTGATCTTCAATTAGCATTAAACTGGCAAAAAAAGCAAATACCCACAAGGGCATGGGCCCAACGATATAATCCCGTTTTTGAACGGGCAATACTCTTTCTGGATACTAGTAAAACTGCCTATGAAAATGAGCAGCGAAGTAAGGAATTACTTCAGAAGAATATGCTTAGGCGGGCCAGAAATGTAGCCATCATATTCGGACTTTTACTGATTATTTCAATAATATTCTTTGTTTTTGCCCTTATTCAGAAAGTGGAAGCCGATGAAAAGACTAAAGAAGCTTTGGAAAACGCTTTAAGAGCCAACAGGCAAATGGAAATTGCCGAAATCCGGCTTGGTGAAGCGATACGGCAGGAACAGAAAGCAAATTACTCGGCCCATATAGCAAGGGTGCAGCAACAGGAAGCGGAAACACAGAGGCAACGGGCCGAAGCGTCAAGGTTAATAGCTGAATCAGAGAGCAGGAGGGCACAACGTGAACAGGATAACGCAATTGCAGCAGCTGATGTGGCTGATCAGGAAAGATTAAGAGCCGTAGAAGCACAAAACAGGGCCGAGCTGGAGGAAGCGAATGCATTCAGGTTAAGGATGCTTTCCATTGCCCAGGGTATGGCCGTGAAATCTTTGCAGATCCAGGATAATCAGCTTGAAGGCCTGGTTGCGCAACAGGCGTATATGTTTAATATGAAGTATGATGGGATTAAGCATGACCGGTATATCTATAACGGATTATATTACGCTCTAAAAAATCTACGATTTGCTGAAGATGATAGTATATATTCAATGCATCAACATGAGGGTACGGTACGAGGCCTGGCGTTTTCATCTAATGGACAGAATATCTACAGTGCTGGAACGGATGGGAAAATACTTAAGTGGGACTATTCTAATACCCGGGTTACTCCTGAGGTACTATGGCAGAATGAAACCCGAAACAGGATAGTAAAAACTACAAATGATGGAAAGTGGCTGATTGTAGGTAGTGACATGGCAGGCATCCAACTTGTCAATCTGCAAAAGCAGAATTCAAAACCTGTAACTCAGGCCGGACATCAGGGTCGTGTACATGATATTGTTCAGGCAGATAACAGCAAGTTCTTTATTAGTCTTGGGGATGATAAAACCTTGAGAATTAATGATTTCAGCAAAAGTAAATTATTGAAAACTTTTAATATTGAGTTTAATAATATGGATATGAGTGACCGGAGTAAAATCCTGGCTTTATCCAGCAGATCTGGAAAGGTTATTCTTATAGACGCTTCTAATGTTGATCAAATGATCACTTTATTATCTGATAGGAAAAGACCTGTAAATTCTCTGGCTTTTCATCCCAAGGAAGATATCCTTGCCATTGGATTTGAGGATGGCATGGTTAGTTTATATGATATAAGTAATGGAATGAATCGTGTCAGGAAAATAAGAGACCTACCAGGACATAGTTCAGGAATAAGTAGCATATCTTTCAATAAAGAAGGCAATTATCTGGCTACTTCCAGTTTTGATGGTACAATCCAGATATGGGATTATCAGAACCTTAATAATCTGCCACTTGTATTGACCGATCATAATGCCCAGGTTTGGAACATCGTGTTCAGTCCTGATGGCAATTATCTTTTTGCTGGATGTGAGAATGGTAACATTAAGATATGGCCAACAAAGGCCGATATATTATCAGTTCAGATCTGTGATCATGTAAAACGGAATATGACAAAAGCGGAATGGGAACGATATGTGGCCTCTGATATTGTTTATGAGGAAACTTGTGTGACTCAGAATCTTCCATAGTTAATCATGGTTGAGTGTTTTAGAATAAATATTAAGCATTTGTGCCAATTGTTAATTGTTGCAGTTGGCTTATTTTTTGGACTCAACGTTCAATCCCAGGATGTCTGTACCCGTAATCTTGAAGACGCACATGAAAGTTTCGACCAGGGAAAATTCATAGAGGTCGACACCCTTTTAAGAAACTGTATAAAAAGTGGTTTTACGAAACAGGAGCGTATTGACGCTCTGGAGTTGCTGGCACTGTCAAAACTGTATCTGGACGATATGGATATGGCAGATTCGGTTTACCTTGAATTGTTGACTGTAGATCCTGAGCATAAAGTGAATCCCCTTGTCGATCCGCCTGACCTGATATTTTTACATCAGAGTTTTAGGACTGAACCACTGTTTACCTGGTCTGCCTCTGCTGGATTGACCTATTCTTTCCCTTCAGTAATTCATAGTGATTTTATTTATCCAACCACTCTGGTTAAATATAATGATCAACCATCACTGGTAATGGACCCTGTAAAAGAATATCAAGGTAGAATTGGCTATATCTTTGGAGTTAATATGGATGCTGTTGTTTATCGGAATGTTTATGTAGGATTAGGATTAAATTATTCAAGAACAGGATTTAAGTACAAGGCACAGTATTTAAGGGATATATATGCCACTTTTGACGGAACTGATCTTTATTATGAATCTACATATAAACAAAATCTTGATTGGATATCTGTTCCAGTATATGTAAAATACCTATTTGAGAAAATTAAGTTTAAACCATACGCATTTGCTGGAGCCTCCTATAATGGATTGATCCGGTCGAGAGAGAATGATCTGACACGGGAAAAAATTGCAGGAACACCAGAAACTAAATTAGAAAGGGGATCGGCTAATGATATTGACTCAAAGAATCGAAATAATATTTCGATAAATCTGGGTGTTGGATTTATGTATAAAACGAGTGGGATCGATTATATAGTGGTGGAATTTAGATATTCCAGGTTTATAAAAAACATCACAAGTGGGGACACAAGGTATGGAGATATTGATAATCAGACCAATATTATCTTATATGGAATTGCGCTGGATGATTATTCATTAACCTCTTTTGACCTCTCCTTGAAATTCTTGAGACCATTTTATAAACCAAAAAAAATCAAATAAGCGATATAGATTTTAATGAACCATAGATTTAAAAACATATTAAATTATCTAACACTCCTGATTTTTTCATGTTTAGGATGTGATACATCCGATAATATATCTCCAAGAAACACTGAAACTTTTATTCGTTTATTCGGTGGAGAATTCCAGGATAAAGGAGTAGGTATTACCCCATTACCTGATAATCGGATAGCGATTCTAGCTTCAACAACAGAAACTGCTGTGATCGCCGGTGAAGAATCCGATAGAGATATTGTTATTATTCTAACAGATTCCAGTGGCACTTCGGCAGAATTTTATACAGTAGGTAATGCTGGTTACGATGAATCGCCTTCTGGTATGGTGTATTATAATGGAGACCTATATATTGGCGGGACCACAAATATTAACGGAGATGATGATTTCTTATTTTTAAGGTTTTCCCTGGGGAGTAAATCTGTTACATCTTATTCTCCCATCGGCCAAAGGGATACTTCAGAAGTTTGCTACGATATTGGATTGTTTGAAAATACTACGGTAGGAGACGGGGTTGTTCTGGTTGGAGAAATTGGCATTAATGATACGACTCAGAGTTACGATACATGGGTGAGTTTCGATGGTGATTCTATCGGCTCGTTGATACCTAGTGCAAGGTATGATGGACGTTCGAAAAGCGTTGTGCCTTTTGATGCGGGTAATTATCTAAAACTGGGGGAAGATCAGTCTTTGGGGCTGAATACACAGAATCTTAAACTTTCAAGGGTACAATATTCAAATGGAGTAGCTGGTGATTCCAGGAATATAACTGAATCTGCGAGTTTTTTTCATGCGACCAAATTATTATTGGTAAATCAGAATATCGTATTGAGCAATGGATATCAATCCACGGATGGTTTTACGAATGATTCTCAAGGTGTGGTGTTGTCGGAAAATCAAACAAGCCCCAATTTTCCTGGGTCAGGAGATGGAAATTATGTATTTTTGGCCGACTTGCCAGTGTTGACAACTGACATTATCAGATCAAATGATGGAGGATACCTACTATTGGGTACGGATTCAGAAAGAAAAGTAATCAGACTTGTTAAGTTAAATTTTAACCTGGATACAATTGAGTGGAGTGAAGAGTACGGTACAAATGGAGAGTTGGACGAGGCAGGATCGATTTGTCAATTTCCTGATGGGAAGATATTTTTTACGGCTTCTGTCAGTTTTCAAATTGGAGGAACAAATACCAAAATTGCATTATACAAAACCACTGCTAACGGCCAACTTGATTACTAATATTCTTAGAATATGAATTTTTTTATATTTTTTTGCACTTTCGAACAATATAATCCAAAAACCGAGGTTACCTAATTACCAGAAAACATATTTAGAATTGAGGTAAAAGAAGATATAGAGGGAGAAGAATATACACGAGTTAATGAATGTCAGCTTGCTAACTTATTTTTCAAAGCGCCTCGCGCTGTTTATCATATTGATATTCTTAGCATTATCCGCAAATGGGCAATGGCTGGCTGGATATGAATATCGAAAATCCATAACTATTCCTGATGCAAACATAATTGGTGGTCCACACACTGATTTTCCATTGCTGATTGATCTATCTTCTGATGCCGATATACCAGTTGATGCCAACAGTGCTTTAGGATATGATATTGTCTTTACTGATACTGATGGATTAACCTTGCTGGACCACGAAATTGTAGTATATGACAGGACAAACTACAAGGCTTTTGTCAGGATGGATCTGCCAGATTTATCAGATAAAACGATATATGTATATTATGGCAATCCAACTATAAGTAGCGATCCTTCTACCTCAGATACCTATTCAACCAATTTCCAGGCGATCTGGCATATGGAAGAAGAACCATTTCCAAGTAATAATATTTTGGATGCGACCACTAATAACAATACAGGTACACCTGGTGTGGCATTCACAGGAGCTTCTTCCGTTGGAGGTAAAATTGGGCAGGCCATCAGTTTTAATGGAACCAGCGATTATTTCAGTGTAGCAAACAGTGCGAGTATAAATTTAAGTGGCAATCAGTTTACTATCCAGGCATGGATCAATGCACCGGATAATACTACGGATAATGCAATTATGGTGAAGGGGCTTACTGATGGAAGTGAACAGTACATGCTAGGGATAGGAAATGTTGGTTCTCCAGATTATGTCGATTCTCGTGTCAGACTTAGTGGATCCACCATAACAGATCAGGCTGGGTCCATAACAGCAGGATCCTGGCAGCATATTGTATTTGTTTATGATGGTACACTGGCACCGAATCTTCAAAAGACTGTCTATTTAAATGGAGCCTTGTTATATAATGGTCCATTTGCCACTGGAGGGAATGTTGAAACTACCGTAAGTCCATTATATATCGGCAAACGGCTTGTTGCAAATAATTATATAACCAGCCTGTTGGATGAACTTAGGATTGCGGATGTGCGCAGAACTTCAAATTGGGTGCAAACAGAATATAATAACCAGAATTTACCTATTGGATTTGTGAATTACGGTTCTGAAACAGGACCTGGCCCCCTACCGGATGTTCAGGCAACCCCTGCTTCAGAAACAATATGTGCAGCAGGGACAACGAGCATCACTTTTTCTACTCCTAACGGCAATCCGGTCACTTCATATCAATGGACTGCTATCTTTGATCCTGGGATATCTGGAAATGCTTCTGGTAGTGGAAACACCTTAAATGAAACCCTCGAAAATACAAATACCACTTCAGGAACGGCAACCTATACTGTAACGGCTTATAATGGAATATATCCCGGGTATTCGACTAATGTGGTGATTACCGTAAATCCCAATCCAGATAAGACAGTTTCAGCTGCTGAAACGACCATATGTAGTAATTCATCAACTTTTATCATAGTTGATAATACAGAAGTAGGTACTGATTACCAACTACGAGATTCAGGGGATACCGATATTGGTTCACCTCAAGGAGGTACAGGTGGTTCCCTTTCATTTTCTACAGGTATACTTTCGGCAACTACAACCTTTAAAATTGTTGCTACCAACACAGGAAATTCCTGTGTACGAGAATTATCTAATCAACCTACAGTTACTGTAACTGCAGCACCTGCTGCTCCAGCAGTAACATTTTCACCTTC
>CAYMFU010000055.1:0-26264 GCA_964389805.1 uncultured Roseivirgaceae bacterium
TTTTCCTGACGGTTGCCGCTTCCATCAACCCAGCCTTTTACAATCTGGATCCTATCCAGGTTGCCTGATAATGGATCTTTTAAAGCAGCTACCAGGAAAGTTGGAGATGCATCCGCTCCAGGCGCCTTAGACAAATCACCACCCATTGGGACTCCTTTGGTATACCCGATATCTGCAGGTAGCCTGTGCATGGCATCTTTATCTGCAAATTCCCAGCCGCCGAAGAATCTTACCAACATTCTCGGACCTGTTGTCGCATAGGTCTCTTTTCGCATCATGGCATCGAAAAGGGCTTCCCGGGTATTTTCACGGGCCCATACTGCTGCAAGTCCTGAACTAACCATATTCCAACTTTCGTATGTTCCACTTTCTGTTTTAGCCATAGGATGTAGATACCTTTCAGGACCAGGCTCGACACCGGAATGTTTGCCGAAGAAGTTTTCTTCTTCAGTAGTTGCTAAACCTGTATGGCTGTCGGTAGAACCTATCATGCCAAATTTATATGGATTGACTCCCAATTCCTTTTCCAGTTGAAGACCTGTCTGTAAGGCCGTCCTGGCGTATTCATATTGCAGCATTTCATCCTTTTTCATAACACTTAAATCCAGATTCCCGAGGGACCATGTTTCATAATCTGCAAACTCATCATTCGGAGATAGGAAGGGGTGGGCTTCCCCGTCACCCTTTATCTGGGTAGCTTCGTATAACGGCTCCCACTTGCTTCTGGTTTCAGCATATGCCCTATCAAACCTGGATCCGGAAAACGAATCAAGAATGGGAAACATTATGCCATTGCTAAGATTACCATTATGTGCGATGGCCAGGACATTGCCTCCGGACCTGGTTTCATAATCACTCATCCAATTCCATAGATCCCTTGGGTTATCGCTCCCTTCAGGCTTTAAAGTGGTATAGGGTAATGTCATACTTGCTTTATTTATGTCATCTCTGAAAATCACCACCCTGTGGAGGTTATTTCCCCTGGTGTTGGAGGTCCATTCGTAGCCGATAAACGATGTAAATCTTCCGGGGTCGTTGTATTTTTCAGCTGCTTCCATGGCCACTTCCCAGGCTGAGAGAAAAGCAGGATCGCCGGGTCTGGAATCCAGAGCTTCTGGAAAAGTACCCTGCGAAAATGCAATAATGATCTCTATCGCTACCTGAACGCCTGCCTGACCACCTTCCTTCACCATGCCATACCATTTTTTACCTGTGGGATCTGCAAGCATTTCAGGATCACCAGCAAATAACCTTGGAAAGAAGCCCATGTTATCTGAGTGGTCAGCAACTACTAAAAAATCAAGAGGCCTTGATAGTTTAACCGGAATGCCTGTTGAAGAAATAAGTTCTTCTCCCCGTGCAAACTGATAAGCATCCTCAGGATCCAGCCTGGCGCCAAAAGCGCCAGCATCCATGGACATACCCGTATGTAGATGGGTATCGCCCCAAAAAACACTGGTAGGGAAATTGCGTCCGGCATAAGGAGAATACGTATCTTTCTTTTGCATGGGTTCTGTATCATCACTAGGTCCCGGAAGTCCAGGTGAATCCTGTGCAGACAGGTTCCCGGTTATAAATACAGTCAATGCAATGTAAAATAATATTGTTTTAAAGACTTTCATAATTTTAGTTTTGGGCGAGATTTCAATTTTGTGAAAATTAGTAATTTTTATTTGATATAATTAATATTTATACGTGAAATTAATACAATTACATCAAATTTCTGGTGTGACAATTAGAAAACAAAATCCCTCCAACAGGCAGGGATTTCTAGATAATCAGGTAATACCGGGTGTCAATTTTATTCCATATAGTTAAGAAATTTTCACACTAAGTTTTTTATGTGCTTAATTCGAATTTTTCGATTTCCTTCATAAAATTCTGAGCTTCATTGATCTGGCTCCCATTTCCCTGAAGCAGCCAGTTAACCCACTTCTTATTTACATTTTTTGGGCTCAGGTTCCTGTAAATCCATATGGTTGGAAGAATGAGAACAAGTGTCTGTAATATCATCCAGACTGGATCAGCCACTTTAATTAGATCAATATTAAACAAAATATCATTTATGACAACTATAAAAGCCATGTGGAAGGGTAGTATCATTAAGGCCATTCTTAGAAAATGTACGATGGCAATCTTTACTTTCTGTAATTGCTTCTGAACAAGAGTAACCGGGCCGGAATAATCAATTTCTAATATCAATTTTAATTGTTTAATAGCTCCAAAGGAAATAATACCGGACCAGCCAGCGAGTACTAGTCCTGCAATCATAAATTGAACTACAGGCCAATGTGAAACTGTATAATAAACGAAGTACCACATAACGGCTTGGTAAAATGCAAGCGTTAAAACATTAATCCAGACCAAACTTGTCATTTTGGACCTGGCACTTTTCACATTCACTCTCTTTAAGAGTTTTAAATTCAGCTCTATGCTTTTCTGAAGTTTCTCTTCATGTTTTGACCATATGTCCTGAAGGTTTTCTATATCAATCATTTTAGTTCTCTTTAAATTTATTTTTTAATTTTTCTTTAATACGATTTATTTTGGTGCCAACATTACTGACAGATATATTGAGCACATTGGAAATTTCCTGATGACTGTTCCCGTCAAGATAGAGGATCATTAAAGCCCGATTCATTTCGTCCAGCTCCTGAATGAATTTTCTCAGTAATCTTATGTCTTCCGATGGATTATAATCCTCCGGCATTGAGCTTTCAATAAGATGTTCATTCATAGGAATTGTATACTTCTTACGAACAGTGTCTTTACGATAATGCGTAATGGATACATTAAGTGTAATTCTGTAAATCCATGTAGTTAACTTGTATTTTGGATCATATCTTTCGAAACTGCTCCACAGTTGAAGAATAATTTCCTGTACAAGATCCTCCTGATCTTCCGATGAGCGACTATAGGCATTAGCAATTTTATAAATGATGCCCTTATGCTTATCGATCACCTGAATGAAATATCCCTTTTCAATATTTGTATCCTTATACCTCATTTTGACCAGTAAGACTTATGCATGAAGTTTTTGGAGATAAATAATAGAAAATAGACCAGGAATCCAATACTCAATTCTTTAAAGTGTTTATTTTGCATAGTTCTTTTCATTTATTTTGAACATTAGTTTAACCTATTATTCGTAATGTTCAATGAATAATCACAGCAAGAAAAGAAATTAATATTCTTATCATTAAAAATACCTGAACGTCTGTTCTATCATTTCAAATAATTATGGATCATCCCTTCCCTGAATGGCCTTTTACACCTATTTTCTTTATCTGCCAACACGCCTCGCCTTGTTACCATAGAAAATTCAACTCCTCGTACCCTCTGCATTTTTACAATTTTGTGCAAGTTCCACTAAATTATTGTAACTTGAATTTAGATATTAATGATTGCTTATCGTGTCGTATATTACACGCCAGTGTTGGAAATCCCAACATAGAGGGAAATGCGCTGAAATTAACTAATTGATTATCAGGCAATTAATTTTTGGTATTCTAATTGACCTGTAATTTTGAAATGTCTCACATATGATCATATATAACTTAAAAATTACATTTCGAAATATTCTCAAAAATAAAGGATTCAACCTGGTCAATATCTTTGGACTGTCTATTGGCATGATGGCCACCATTTTTATCAGCGTATGGATACTTGATGAACTAAGCTATGATCAGTTTCATGAGTATGCCGACAGGATATACCGTATCGACTGGCAATCTGATAATCCACAAACCCGGACACCTCATCCTATGACGTATGAGTTGGTGCAGGATATGACGGAGGTGGAAAATGCCGTAAGTATTACACCGGTATGGGGGGATGGGATGACACGCCCTATGAGAACTGTAAAACAGGGAGACCTTCAATTTGAAGAAAGCGGGATTTATGCTGCGGATACTACTTTTTTTGAGGTTTTTTCATTTCCATTACTTAGAGGTGACCCGAAAACCGCTTTGAAGGATGTGGGGGGACTAGTAATTTCAAACGAAATGGCCGGGAAATATTTTGGAGACACTGATCCAATGGGAAAGATGCTGATCATCAATTTCGGCATGGACATCCCATTTGTAATTACGGGAGTTATGGAAAATATCCCACGCAATTCACATTTTCATTTTGATTTCCTGATCTCCTATAATTCAACCAAATCACAAGAGTCCGGTGAATTTTATGAATGGTCAGACTTTGGACATTACAATTATATTCTACTAAGCAAAAATGTATCTCCAGATCAGCTCGAAAAGAAGTTGTTTGACTGGGTAGGACAATACAGAGAGTGGACGGAAGGAGCTGAAGAGGAATATAAGAACGGGACAATTGGTTTCAAACTTCAGCCTGTAACCGCTATTCATCTGCATTCTAATATCAGGTGGGAGCTTGAAAATAATGGTAATATCATATACGTATATATTTTTATTTCCCTTGCCATATTTATTGTTTTAATAGCCTGCATAAATTTCATGAACCTTTCAACAGCCAGGGCAGCAAAAAGAGCAGTAGAAATTGGATTAAAAAAGGTTGTTGGAGCAAATCGCAGCCAGTTGATCCTGCAATTTTATCTGGAATCCTTCATGGCTTCATTTATAGCGATGATTATAGGGATCATCATATTCGAGTCCCTGACACCAATTTTTACAACATTGACAGGAAAAGTTTTCTACTTGAATTATCAAGATCCCATAAACCTATTTGTTCTTCTATTATTCGTTATTATCTGCACACTTTTAGCCGGGACATATCCAGCCATAGTCTTGTCAAGATTTAAACCTACAAATATCTTGAAAGGTATAAAAGTAAGCACCCGGACCCCGGTCAATTTCAGAAATATTCTTGTTATTTTCCAATTTGCCATCTCGACTTTTCTAATCATTGGAACCCTTGTCATATCTTCTCAACTGAGATACCTGAAAAATCAGAAATTAGGATTAATGTCAGAACAGGTGCTGGCCATCCCCATAAAGGATACTTTAATTCAGGTAAGCTACAGATCTGTCAAAACTGAACTGTTAAAGAACAATGAGATCCTAAGCATATCAGCTGTTTCCAATCTTCCGGGTAAAAATTTTAATCAGAATCCCATCCAGTGGAAAGGCGACGATGACCACCTGAATGTTTCTGAATTAAGCGTGGACCATGATTTCTTTAAGACCCTGGGAATCCAAATAAAAGACGGACGTTCTTTTTCCCTTGACATGGAATCCGATGAAGAATTTGCTTTTATTCTGAACCAGGAGGCTGCAGATTATTTTGACTGGAACTCAGCCATTGAGCAGGAAGTCATTTGGCATGATGATGAGATTGAAAGAAATGGAAAAGTGATTGGCGTAGTGGAGAATTTTCATTTTCAATCCCTGCACAAAAACATTGAACCATTGATCATTCATTTAATGCCTGATGTATTTAATTATTTCCTGGTAAAAATAAGTCCCTCCAATGTATCTGAAAGTATTGCCTATTTAAAAGAATCTTATGAGAGCCTCGATCCTAACAATGATTTTACTTACTTTTTCCTGGATGATGAGTTTGCTTCCTTATATCAGTCTGAAGAAAGGATCGAAACCATTTTTTCCCATTTTACATTATTGTCCATATTTATATCCTGCCTGGGATTGTTTGGGTTATCAGCCTATGATGCGGAACGCAGGACAAAGGAAATCGGCATTAGAAAAGTGAATGGTGCCACGATTGTTAACATAGTTGGCTTGTTATCACGCGACATTTCCAGGTGGGTAGTTATTGCATTTCTGATCGCCAGTCCTTTTGGATATTTTATAATGCAGAACTGGCTTAAAAATTTTGCTTATCAAACCTCTATATCATTTTGGTCTTTCCTTCTGGCTGGTTCAATGGTAGTCTTAATCGGCCTTATAGCTGTAAGTTATCAGGCCATTAAAGCGGCCATGAGAAATCCAATTGAATCACTTCGTTATGAATAATAAGGCTGGCCTTATTAATTGCTACTAAAAATTAAAAGAAGAAGCCATTATTGACCTGAACTATTTAGTAATTTTACAGGCATTCAAGGAATCTTGTATTTTCATAATTTGATTCCTGAAAAAATCTTATTCCTAAGTAGTAACATAAATCATAGCATTATGAAATTCAAAGTTTTTTTATTTGCCATTTTAATCCTGCAAATCTCTTGTACAAGCAATACGGATAAGAGAGAAGAAGCTTTATCTGAAGCCAGCAAAGGCGACAATTATTTTGATGGCATGTATGTGCCGTTCACACTTAAGGCCGATCTGTCTGTATTGTCTGAAAATGAGAGATCAATGATACCCATCCTGATTGAAGCTGCAGAAATAATGGATGAACTATTCTGGATCGAATCCTATGGTGATAAAGAAGAATTGCTTGGAAAACTGTCTGATGAAAAAGTCAAGGAATTTGCGTTAATCAACTATGGCCCATGGGATCGGCTGAACAATAATGAATCATTTGTCGATGGAATAAGTGACAAGCTGAAGGTAGCTAACTTTTATCCACATGACATGACAAAGGAAGAATTCGGAAAGGCTGACCTGGAAGGTAAAGAAAGTCTTTATACCATGATCAGGAGGAATGAAAATGGGGATCTGATCTCAATACCATACCATGAGTTCTTCGAAGAAGGCATACGAAAAACCAGTGAACTGCTGGACCAGGCATCCGAACTCGCCGAAGATCCGGGTTTGAAAAGATATCTTGAACTTCGTGCAGAAGCCCTCCTGGATGATGAATACCAGGCAAGCGATATGGCATGGCTTGATATGAAAGACAATACCATAGATGTGGTTATTGGCCCTATTGAAACGTATGAAGACAAACTTTTCGGATATAAGGCAGCCCACGAAGCCTATGTACTGATCAAAGACAAGGCCTGGAGTCAGAAACTGGAAAAATTTGCGCAATTTATGCCGGAATTGCAGCAAAACCTACCTGTTCCTGCTGCCTATAAGAAAGAAAAGCCCGGAAGCGATGCCCAGTTAAATGCATATGAAGTGGTCTATTATGCAGGAGATTGCAACGCAGGTAGTAAAACGATTGCCATCAACCTTCCAAATGACGAGGAAGTGCAACTTTCTAAAGGAACAAGACGACTGCAGTTGAAGAATGCTATGAAGGCAAAATTCGATAAGATCCTGATCCCGATTGCTGATGAACTCATTGAAACGGAACAACTGGGTCATATTACCTTTGATGCCTTTTTTGCCAATACTATGTTTCATGAAGTAGCGCATGGCCTGGGGATTAAAAATACACTCGATGGAACAAATACTGTAAGAAAGGCATTACTAGACCATGCTTCAGCCATGGAGGAAGGGAAAGCAGATATTTTAGGACTTTATATGATCAATGAGCTGTTTAAAAAGGGTGAAGTTGAAGGATCTATCGAAGATTACTACGTAACTTTTATGGCGGGAATATTCAGGTCAGTCCGCTTTGGTGCAGCATCGGCCCATGGGAAGGCTAATATGATCCGCTTTAATTATTTTAAGGAAATGAATGCATTCGTATTTAATTCTGAAACAGGGAAATATAAAGTTGATCTCGACAACATTGAAAAAGCGATGAATTCGCTTTCAGAAAAGATCCTGGTGCTGCAAGGAGATGGCAATTATGATGACGTAAATGCCTTTGTAAGTAAGTATGCGAATATTCCTGCTGATTTACAGAAAGACCTTGACAAACTCACTGATAAAAAAATACCGGTAGATGTGCAGTTTATTCAGGGAAGAGAGGTTCTTGGGTTATAGATGACCACATATTTTGGACCACACTGAAAAGTGATCTCCTGATTTCAGGGTGATTTCTTTATGATCTTTTAAAAAATAGGGGTTATATAATATATGAAAGATAAGTAATCTTTTATAATTCTGTTCTTATTCATGCCTTTTAAAATCTGAACCTAGAGAAAATCAATTTTCATAGGATTTTCATACACATGGGAAACCCTCTGCAGGGTGGTTTAAAATTCCTTTATTTGTCTGAGGTAGAATTAATTAAAAACTTTATATTGAGTTCTTATTGCTGGAACATTTATGAGTAAAATGAAAAGGATATTTTTTCTAACGGGCTTTATATTAGTTGTGATCCATTCCATTAAGGCCGGTGAAGGGCAGCCAAATATTTTATTCATTGCTGTAGATGACCTGCGCCCGGAATTGGGTTGTTATGGAAATCCCGTAATATATAGCCCTAATATCGATAAGCTGGCCTCGGAAGGCGCAGTATTTATGAATCATTATGTTCAGGTTCCGACATGTGGGGCTTCCAGGTTTAGTCTGCTGACTGGTTTAAGACCCAGGAACAAAACGCATCTCAGGAATAATGTTATGGAGGAAGAATTGTCAGGTAAGCCTGAAGGCCCGCTTCCTGAAACATTCATTCACCAGTTGAAACGAAATGGGTATTATACGGTCGGGATAGGTAAGATCAGCCATTCTGCAGATGGGCTGGTCTATGGATATAACGATCCTGTATCCAACAATAGGGAGCTGCCGCACAGCTGGGATGAACTATTATTCGATCATGGAAAATGGGGGACTGGCTGGAATGCCTTCTTTGGTTATGCAGATGGCGAAAACAGGCAAAGTATGAAAAGGAAGGTGAAACCTTATGAGGCAGGCGATGTGGTAGATACGGGGTATGTGGATGGTTTAACTGCTGACCTGGCGATTGCAAAGCTAAAAGAATTAAAAAACAGATCTCAGCCGTTTTTCATGGGTGTGGGTTTTTTTAAACCACATCTGCCTTTTAATGCACCTGAAAGATATTGGGATCTTTACCAACGCGACTCTATCCCGGTTTCTCCGAATCCGGATATTCCAAAGCATATTAATTTAAAAAGCCTGCATGGATCTGGAGAATTTAATCAGTATCAGCTTTCAGATGAATTTGCTCATCTTGACAATCCGGTATCTGATGAATATGCCAGGAAACTCATTCATGCCTATTATGCCTGTGTCAGTTATATAGATCATCAAATTGGAAAATTGTTATCAGAACTTGCATCCCTTGGGATCGCTGATAATACGATCGTCATTGTTTGGGGGGATCACGGTTGGCACCTGGGCGATCAAAGGATCTGGGGTAAGCATACAGTTTTTGAAAACGCCCTGAAAAGCGTTTTGATCATATCTGTGCCAGGGAAATTTGAAGGCGGGAGAAAGATCCATTCTATTGTGGAATCGGTAGACATTTATCCGACGCTTATGGAATTATGTAATATTGAACTCCCTTATCCTGTTGATGGGGAAAGTTTCGTAGAAATGATGCGATCCTCTGGTAATAATGAAGCCCAGGATCTGTCTGGACAGGTTGCTTATGGTTATTTCAGGGATGGTATATCCTTGAGAACCGATAGGTACCGTATAACAAAATATTTCAGGACTGAAAAACCTGTGATTGAACTATACGATCATTTGAATGATCCTCAAGAATCCATAAATATCGCCGAGATGGAACCTGAAATTGTCCTCGAACTCCTGCCCATCCTGGATAGAGGGAATACCGGTTTGTATGAATAACAGGATTAGATTAAAAGAAAGAAGATAATTGATTTATCAATAAGGATAATGAATGACATAAATGCTTTTGAGGACATTCATTACCTGATGACTTTGAAAATAATAGATTATGAAAACAATTCAACGGCGTAAATTCTTAAAAGGAGCTGCCATACTCCCTATAGGTTTGGCAATGAGCCATCTCAATGCAAAAAAAGGAGTTGCTGAGACCTTTTCGATATCAGAAAATTTAAAGGCCAAAATCAAATTAAGTGTAAATGCCTGGTCCTATTACGTTCCGCTGTATAAACATATCAACGGCGAAACAGGGGGCATGAGCCTGTTTGACATGTTGGAAGAGGCAGCAAGATTAGATCTTGATGCGGTTGATCCCACGGGGTACTTTTTCCCCGGATATCCTGAAGTTCCGGATACTTCCTTTATCAATAAATTCAAAAAGCAGGCTTTTCTGCTTGGACTGGACATCAGCGGAACGGGCATACGGAATGATTTTGCGAATCCGGATAAAGAAAAACGGATATCCGATATTGAGCTGGCGAAAAGATGGATAGAGGCCGCTTCTGAATTGGGGGCACCTGTATTACGCGTTTTTGCCGGGAAACAGCCTGAAGGGCATTCCTGGGATGCCACGGCGGAATGGATGGCAGAGGCTCTGGCCACATGTGCAGAACACGGATCAAAATATGGAGTAATGGTTGGTGTACAAAACCACGGGGATATGCTTCAGACCGCTGATGAAGTGATAAAAATTCTGGATATGGTCGGATCGGAATGGCTTGGGACAATTGTTGATACCGGATTTTTCCTTACGGATGATCCCTATAAGGATTTAGAAAGAGTTATCCCACATGCGGTTAACTGGCAGGTGAAGAAACTCCTGAGCGACCGGAAAGGACCTGAGATAGATATGAACAAGCTTGTCAAAATCATCAAGGCATCAGATTACAGGGGATATGTGCCGGTAGAGACGCTGCCAACCCCGGGAAAGGAAGACGAATACGATGCGGTTGCCGAAGTTCCGGTGCTTCTCCAAAAACTGCGCAACGCTTTATGATAAACGTCAAACTGGTGACAATAGGAGAGTACTTTTTATACCAAAACAACTAAAAGGAAATATTTGCGTTGATACAAAAAAATTCAATCCTGAAATTGATCCTATGCGTTTTATTATCTTCACCCTGCTGATTTTATATTTAACCATAAATGATACTATAGCCCAGGTGTCTGCAAAGGCTGTGGATATTTCACCGCTGCTAATCAGCGAGAAGATCCCGGATGTTGGCCTCAAGACTATTGAAGGCGAATCAGTCACATTGACCGATATATTAAGGGAGAAAAGATCTGTGCTGCTGTTTTACAGGGGTGGATGGTGTCCGTATTGCAATGCCCATCTTTCCGCTGTTGGGGAAGTAGAAGAGGATATACTGGCACTAAACTATCAGGTGATAGCCATCAGTCCGGACTCGCCGGGTAAATTGAAATCTACTACTGAAAAGCAAAACCTGAATTATGGACTTTACTCGGATGCTTCCGGAGCGCTGATAACCGCCATGGGACTTGCGTTTAAAGCACCGGATCGATATGAAAACCGTCTGGGGAATTACTCTGATGGGCAGAATCCAGGCATTTTACCCGTACCTTCCCTGTTTGTTGTGGATACCGATGGAACCATCCTCTTTGAATATATTAATCCCGATTATAAGCAAAGGATAAGTGCGGATCTGTTGCTGGCGGTTCTCACTGAATTGAATAAGGATAAGTAAAGCTTTAATTTCTGTGTTTAAGTCGGAGGTTCTTTTTCTGGGCCGTAGAATCAGGATCTACAGAACTTAACTCTATAAAATCTAATCCAATGCACCCAGGGAAAAACACTGAAGATGATACCTCCTATTCCTCCCAGTTTCGAATGATACTTCGGGTAAGATGGCCGGCATCTATAAGGTCCTTCGTCCACACAATTTAAAAATTTAATACTACTACAAAAAATCTTCCAGTAGTCTGATTTATTCCTGATAATTTAATTAATCAACAAATAAATCACTGATGGAACAAACATATAAAAATAAAACTGAATCAAAGCTCTGTTTAGTATGGGAATATGGTGGTATTATACCGGCTGCCTAAATACCCTTTACTTCAAATTGGGTGACATCTTCAATCTGTACAGGATTTTCGAAGTTGTACCTTCCAAAACCTCTTAACTCAAACTCTTTTAATAGTAAGGGGTTTTCTCCTAAAACATTGATCTTTATCCGCACAATATTTTCCGATCTTTCCTGTTCAATTGTGCCATAGGTTTGTCCATTCGCCCAAAAATATTTTCCGTCCAGCGGATTGAATTTCATGTTCCCTTCTACCCCTGAATAATGGAAACCCGTCAAGGCCAGCACGGCACCATATGCGGTCATAGCCCTTGCATAGTGGTGGCCACATTCAGCCTCATCGAAAGGGCTTCTTTTCTTTCCATCATATCGGTTTCTGATGTTAGTGATCACCTTTATTCCCTCTTCCTGCATATCCTCATAGAGCATTCCATTTCCGGCGGTATATTCAAATCCTGTCATCACCTCTGAATAATAGGGGAAGGGCACCTCGGGCCTTCCGTAAGGAAAACTCGCCATCAACAGTGCAGCCTCGTCACCCAATGCATAAGAACGCATATTGTTAAAATGGTTGGCCATGGAGGCTTTGTAATTATATTTCATGATACTTCTCAAGGTAGTCTTAATATGATCTTCCTGAGCCAGGTATCCCAGATCGCAGATATGTGACATATATTGGCCAACCAGCTGGTCTACCAGGCAACCTTTACCAAGCTGAAAGGTAGGATTGCTTAATTCTTTGGCACCCATTCCAGCAGTAAGGTAGGTTGATACGGATTTTGGATCTTCCGGAGGCCTTATTTCCTGTATATAGTATTCTCCATTATATAAATTCTCATCAGTCCAACTGCTGCCTTGCTCGAATAACCTGTTGCATGTATTGGCAAAATCCTTTTCTCCCATGTATTCAGCCATTTCAGAAGCAGCGCGTAAGGCACCCAGATACCAGAATTCCATTTGAGGATTTGGGCCAAAATACTCAACATCCATGGTATTATGCTGGCACCCCTCCATTACTCCATCTTTATCAGCATCCCAACCCCCTTCGATCCAGCAGAATTCTATTGCCTTTTTCACATTGGGCCATAATTTCTTAAGCAGGGCCTCATCCCCTGAAAGCTGCCAGTCCCGGTACATTTTCATAATGGTACCCATCTGTCCATCTGCCGCTGCCCTGTCCATTTTCTGTGCGTTTTCGATAGGCAGGTTTACCCGGAAACTCATCAAGCCGATCTCATTGGTGGCATATCCGAATTCAACGGTTCGTTGTAGTTTCGCCAATTCCCCGAACAAAAAGGGTGTGGTTTGTTCATAATTCCAGACATGCGTACACGATCCCATGCAGGATCCAACAATATCCATAGTCCCTTCCCATCCAAAAAACAGGCCATCCGCTGTCCTGAAGCAGGTCTGTGTGCGTAAGGTACTCATGTTAAATAAAGCCGCTTCTTTAACTACCTCAGGCAGGTCTGCATCTATGAAAGCATTTACAAATTTAACGGTTTGCTCTTCCAACCCGGGAATTCTGGGATGAGTTTTACGGATCACATCCCAGGCATCTTCGTACTGCGTGGTATAATAGTTGCCAACTAAATCTGTTGCCCAGGCTTTTCTATTTGGGAAATGCCAGGTGATAAAAAACTCAAATTCCCTGCTTTCTCCAGGTTCAATACTGTTTTTCACTGCGAGGGATGCCCTGGGTGTATGACTTCCTTCAAAATCCTTTTCGGTCAAAAGACCATCCGTACTGAAGTCATCCCAGAAATCCAGGAGGTCATTCCCCCAGCCACGTTGTGATACGGAAGTCCTGTAGCTGACCTTGCCTTTTTCTGCTGTTGTAAGTGCCATGGTGCCCCAGGTCTCCAGATTATTTTTTACTCCGTCGCTGAACATATAAATACCTTTCATTCCATCCATCGCCCTGAATTCATTGAGATTCCTGGATGATCCTACGGGAATAAAATCCCCTTTCCAGTCTAATTGCCAATCCGATCCATCTGCTCCGATAAAGTTTTCCATCGAGCCACTGATCGCAACATCAAGAGCTTTGTCGGTTTTATTCGTCACCTCATATCTGAGAATGAAAATGGGAATCCCGCTGTCATCCGGATTGGCGGGAATAAAAGGATTAAAAGCCTTGACTTTCACACGGACCGGCATATCTTCATCATCAAGATTTACCTGCCCAAAAGGGTAGGCTGTCTCAAAATTGCAATCTCGAAAACGTGGCAGGCCATGATTATTTGGGCCCCTGCCTTCCTTACTTTCATACTGGTCGATGTCGACAGGGCCCATCAACGCCCTTGTGACAGGTGATCCTCCTTCAGGTTTTACATAGATCGCAAAAAAGGGTGCCCGGTTGCCGGTTGGAGTTCCGACAAAACCTTTCGCCGGCTTGTTCATGATTTCCCAATCTCTGAGATCTCCAGTACCACCCAGGGATATGGTTCCGGTACCTATTCCCCCGACCGGGAGAGCGATCTTATTTATATGTTCCTGGTCGTAGTGTTTCAGAACGGGCCATTCTTTGTGCTGACAATGAAGACTGTTTACTGTTGCTATACTAAATATGCTAAAGAGCAAGTAATTAATTTGTTTCGAAATTGAGTTCTTCATTTTCATGATATTTTATACATTTTATAAAGATATGTATTTAAGTATTCAAATACCCTTATCTTTTAGCCGAGACATCATGTAATAGATGCATTGTAGTTAGTGTATGAATACTTTCAGGTGGTAAAGTCAAAGTTACTTCTTCTTCGTTCTTGATCTTCATTTCGTGAACCGGATTCATCTTGAAACCGGGTTGAATGATTTCTTCCTGGATAGCCCTGTACATGTAGAATGTTCGATCTCCAATTCCTTTCATATTCAGAATAATGGTCTGTTCCTGATCACTTTTATTTAGAATGATCGTAGTCAAATCCTCAGCTGCAGTACGTATTGTTTGGGAAAGGATATCAGGATTATTGATCGGGTCTGTAAATACAATCGTGGAGTATTTGGGGACAAAGCGGGAAATGATCCCATAACCATAGTAGGATACTGGTTCGGGCTGGATGGTATTATAATAGGCCTTTTCTTCAATATTCCATGTTCGAATCAGTTGCCATTGCCCATCCAGGTCTCCCCGGTTGGTGAAGCTCCAGCGGTTAAAGGCACCGACCCCTACAGCCATTCCTCTTAAAATGGCCTCAGCATTAGCCAATGACTCAGCGATGGAGGTCACTTGACCGGTTTTTGTGGATTCCGGATTTTTTAGTCCTACGACTAGGTCCTGCCTGCCAATTTCCGAAAGAAATAAGGGCTTCCCATGCACCTGTGCCCAGTTGGCCCATTTGGCTACCTCCTTTTGCTTTACTGCATCTAAACCATGGTATGAATGAATGTCATAAGCGCCAATATATTCGTCGAAATCGATTTTATCTTCATCAAAAGGGGGTAAATCTGTCCAATCGGGACCAGATATTTGAATATTCAGGTTCTTTTCGTCCAAAGCTTCTCTTACAGCCTTAAGGGCCGGGGTTAAGGGTGTATTCCTTCCATGTTCCGTGCTGCTCCACCAATGTCCCCATGTACCTCCAGGCGGTTCATTCGTCAGGCACAACCACTTGATACACGAATATTTTTTCTTATTCAGCAAGTAATCTGCCAGCGTTGCCAGTCCCTCCGCATAATCTTCCATTGATTTTGGAGCGCTGATAAGGGGTTGAACATCCGGATAGGAATTCCATTTAACATTGCTCCACATCTGCTGCAAGAACACATCCGCGTCATTGGTTTCTGCCCAGTCCAGGATCTTGTAGAGTGCCTGCATTTCTTCATTATCCCAGTCGAATTTATCCTTTTCAGGTTGATACATCCGCATGCTTAATTCCACCCGTAGCCAGGAAAGCCCCAACCATTCAGCATGATCGTAAATTTGCTCCCAGGCAGCGGTATGATCTACGGGCGGATTCCCTCCCCAGGCACTACCCCGTGAGTTTCTGACCCTGTAAGCATGTTTATATTCAGGAGAAATATCTATATGTTCCTGATCAAGGCTGATTGAATGCCAGGAAGCACCTATCCCTCCAGCCATTGTATATTTTGCATTATCACAATCTACCTTAATACTGGTTTGGGCTTGTCCCAGTGCGATGACCGTGTGCATAAGCACAAAAAAAAGTAATCCTGCCACGTCTTTCATTGAGTCATTTGTTTAATAGAGTGTATTCCAAAGATAATTTGAAATTATGAACGGCCTCTGCCAGTTTTTTCTATGGAATTAATAATTTATCTGAATAATGACCGATAAAAATATATATTCTCGTTGCTATGGTAATTTGATAAAAAATATTCCAGAACCAAAGAAGATTCCCCGATTTTAGAATAAGTTCAAAGGGAATAGCTAGCCGGGGTATTTATTTGCTATCGAAAAGGACGCTAAATGCACTGATTTTTGACTCTGGCAGATTTGCCTTTTCTTTCCAGGCATCACTTCCATACACTCCATATTCTGTGTAATCGAAAAGCTTAAACTCAATTTTTTTGGCAGACTTCATTTTTGTGAAGGTAAAATCCCCATTTTCCGGATCTTTAAATCCCGGATCCTGGACATAGGATTGCAGGTCATACCCATTTTCCTGCCATTTTTTCATGTTTTCTCCAAGTAAACTGACCGGTCGGTCTAAATCCCAGTAAATGTTCTGATCAATTATAACATTCATTTTATCCCATGGCCCCTGGTAAAGGACGCCTTCGTTATACAATACGATATTATTAGTGAAAGTAAATGACAGATGATCTTCTACCCGTGTGGCCTGAAGCTGGAACATCTTGGCAAATGCAAAGATATTGTTCCGAATAATATTCTCCCGTCCGTAGTGCTGGTGAAATCCCCCTGTCTTGGTATGGTGAACCAGGTTATTCTCCATTATAATATTACTGGATCCCTCATCCGTATAGAGTCCCCATCCTCCGTAATCGTAAGCATAAATGTGATGAACATGATTATTTGAAACTTCTGTGCCTTCTGAAGGGCCTAGGGTATATACGCCTGACATGTCAGACAAAACACCCCATCCAATATGATGAATGTGGTTATTCATGATCTTATTCCCCTTGGCCGGACTATAATCGTAGCCCCATCGCCATCCCACAGATATGCCAGTATATCTGAAATCGGAAATGTCATTATGCGTGATGGAATTGTTGGCACTTTGCCCTATCCAAACACCGACTCCAGGCGGGAATTCATGACCTCCTGAAGTTATAATGTTATTGTCCACTACATTGTCGTAGGTCGACAGCTCCTTTTCTTGTCTGATAGCTGTCTCTCCAATCCGGATACCTCCTGCGCCCAGGTCTTTCAAAAGGGTATGTCTGACTTCACAACGACTGACACCCTGGTTCATCCATAAAGCATAACCGCCGAGATGTGATAACTGACAGTTTTCGAAAATGATGTTTCTCGCGCCATTCAGTTCCACGGCTGAAGGAATTGCAATAGCTGCCTGGTTTGGCTCGAATCCTTTATAATCCAGGTAATTGGCTGAATGTGTAAATTGAATATCTCTGAATATTACGTTTTCTACATATGAAGCCTTCGCCGGCTCACCTTCAATCCGGATCAATTGTTCCAGGATGGGAGCAGTAAATTCCGTGGTTTCGATTTTCTCACCGGGATGAGGCATATAATACAACGTGCCATCCTCCTCCAGATACCACTCTCCAGGTTGATCCAATGCAGTCCTGTAATTATCGAGTATAAAACGTTTACCTGGTTTCCAGGGATTCCAGGGCTTCATACCCTGACCTGAGGTGTATAGTTTGTTTTCCGCTGTGTCAAATTTATCGATATGTCTTTTAGTGATATCCCAGTTGTGGTAGGTTGTCATAATTACCTGTGAAAGAGCCATATCATCTAATTTTTTCAACTCTCGGGAAGCTAAGTCATCTGTTGTTATGATCTGTTGGGCACGTTCGGGTGCTCTGCCGGTTCCCATTACCCATACTTCCTCTTTTATATCATCAATATAAAAATAGCCTTCGTTAGGACTTTTAGCCCGTACAGCCCTTTTCCTATTTACGTAGAGCTGGTCAAAAGTCCAGTTCCAATACGCTACCTCAGGGATATGGGTTGTCCATAACCCCTTGTCTGTTTCCTTGAATCCGTACAGTTTAATGCCCCCGCTGATAATGGTTTTTCCAGTTGCTGATCCCTGGTATATCACAGGGGCAACCTTTGTGCCGCTGTCTTCCGGTCCCAGGACGAATGTGGTGGTCATGTTATACATACCGGGGCTTATATTAATACGAATGGTATCGTTATAGGTACTTGTTATTTTCAAGGCCCTGATTTTGTCACGTGCACCCTCCAGGCTTTTTAAAGGTCTATCTTCGGTGCCATCCCAGGCATCATCTCCATTGTGTGACACATATAACTCAAGGTTTTGTCCATACCCGAAGGAATAGCAACATAGCATGCTGGTCAAGATTATCCAGCGTAAATAGTCTTTCATAAATTATAGAGTTTAAAAATTATGCACGGTATTTACCAATTCCTTAATATTTTCAGAAGGTGTTTCTGAAGGAATGGCGCAACCGGCATTGACCACCAGCCTTGGAGAATCTTTATATATCTCCAGAAGTTCTAAGGTTTTGGCCCTAACGGTTTGGGTATTTCCAAATGCCAGAACACCGGAAGGATCGATATTTCCAATAAACAGATTGCTTTCGCCAAGGTGTTTCAGGATCAGGTGTATGTTGGTCTTGTAATCCAGTTCCAATCCATCTGTCCCCGATTTAAGCATGTCTTCAAGGATAAGGTCTGTGTTGCCACAGATGTGGTTTATATAGGGTAAGCCATGGCCATGTGCTACCTCTACCAGCTTCTTTTCATAGGGCAAAGCAAATTCCCGGAACATCTCCGGGGAGATCATCTCAGGCCCTGCCGGGCTGTCTCCATTAGATACCATATCCACTCCTGTTTGCGCCATAAGGTCAATAAATTGACAAGATACCTTCGTGCAATATTCCAAAAGTTGTAAAACCTCTTTGCCTGGTATCATAAGGTCGAGCAACCATTCCTGTGCACCACGAACCATACTGGCGATTGAGAAGGGGGCCTGGTCGCAGTTTCCTCTTACGTATACCTCATCGCCAAAATGAGATTTTATTAATCTGCAGGTCTCCAGCCAGATCTGTACGCGTTTATTTTTAGAGATGTCCACATCTTCCAGGTCATCCAATTGTTCCCAGGAAGATATCAGGCCTTTTGGAATTCTGGCAGGTTCATTATCCGGATAGTCCACATGAACACCAATAGCACCGGCCAGAAGGGTGGTGTCGAAATCAATCATAATCCCATCCAGCTTATATTTTTCCGCGGATTGGATAAATGCGTCTGCAGCATTCTGTGAATTTTCCCTGAACGCCTTCATGCTATATCCGGCTTCAGCAGCGGCCATCATAAAATTGTGCAGCATAACCGGACGTTTATCTGCCCATTCACCATTCAAGGCCTTTTGGACTCGTTCAAATCCAGTCATATCAGGATCTTAAAATAGTTTCCATTACCTTTCCTCCATTTAACCTGCTTTCTTCAGCTTTAAAACCCATCAGGTGGCTTTCCATTGAAGCTTCGATAGTAGATGTTAGCAATGCCGGGTCCTGCTGGCTGACCGCCTGGATAAAATCGTGTACAAGGCCATGGTCCCCGCCACCATGTCCAGATCCCTCTTTTGCTTTACCAGGCTTCCAGGTTTCCTGTTTTCCAGTCAGGAAGTCCGTTATCATCATTTGACTTTCATCACCGATCAAGTCCCCTCTGGTTCCAAAAATCCGGGTACGCCGGCCGCCATAATGTGAAAGAGCTTCCATCGAAAAGGCCACAGTTATATCGTCTTCAAATTTCATATTCACGATCTGGTGGTCCACCACATCGTTATCGGTCCGGTATACGCATTTTCCATAGGGTCCTTCCTGGAGAGCTTTTAAAATGGTTTCATCATCATTGTTTTCAATGGCAAGATGATGGAGCCATTGTTTTTTCTCCTTATACAGTTTTAAAGCAGAAAATATACACTTTCTTTCATAGGAACAGCCGTCCGTACATCTGGCTGTACTTCCTGGTGGCGCATCTTCTTCTCTGAAATGTTTCAATGAGCCAAATGATGATACTTTTTTACAGGATTTTCCAATAACCCACCTCAGGATATCTGTATCGTGGCAGGATTTGGAGAGGATCATAGGCGTCGATTCCGAAGAATTTCGCCAATTCCCACGGACAAATGAATGCGACATATGTATATGCTCTACAGGCTCCAGGTGCTGAACACTCACTACATCACCAAGCCTGCCTGATTCCACTACCTCTTTCATCTTCCTGAAATAAGGTGTATATCGAAGTACATGGCATATAGCCACAATTTTATTGTATTTTTTGGTCTGGATCAGGATGTCTTCACATTCCTGCCAGGATTGGGCTATAGCCTTTTCAAGCAAAAGGTCATAGCCTAAAGGAAGTGATTCCATGGCCGCAGGGTAATGCAGGTTGTCAGGCATAGTAATGATAACCGCATCTGCAAATTTGGGAACCTGCAATGCATGTTCCCAGGTCACCCACTGATGTTCTTCGGGAATATTGTATTTTTCTGAAAATCGTTCCCGCCGGAAAGGAATAGGTTCGGCCACACCCACAATCTGCATTTCATCCGGATATTTGGCAGCATAGGAGGCGTACACGTTTCCCCGGCCACCGGCGCCCAAAACGATGCATGTTACAGGTCTGTCAGGTTTTTTAAATCGCGGATCCTCAAATAATTCCGGATTTGCAGAGGTTTTACCTATAACTGGATGAACGACGCCTATGCCAACCGCCGCTGACCCAATCGTTTTTAATAAATCCCTTCGGTTCCAACTTTTACTAGTCATGGAAATGATTTTATTTGAAAAATTATATGTATTAAAAATACGAGTAATGCTTTAGAAATGCTTAAGAATCATTTGAAATTTACCTTACTTTGTTTTCAACAGGATTTGGATCTCTTCCTGATTTCTGACAATTTTCAGATTTAGAACACCCTTCCAGTTATTGCCTTGATAAGTCCTTAGTAAATCTGATATGTTTAAGATTTCCTTGTCTTCGCATTCAATGATTACATCCCCTGCCATCAAACCACTTTTTATTGCAATGCTTTCCTGCCCAGGTGCTATTATAATAACTCCATGATCATCCTTCAGGCCGGCAGCCGATCTCTCTCCCATGCTTTCAATATTTTTTATTGTAGCCCCAAGCCAGGTGGTGGTTTTACCTGAATAAGTACCTTCGCTGGCTATAATCAAAGCCGGGATATCTGGGGTTTTAGCAAGTTTTTTCAATTCAGGTTTTTGTACACCAAACTGGTCCATCGGGAAATTCCTGTAACCTAGTTTTATGGCCGGGGAGTTTTCCGACACTGTAAAATCGGCATTGGCCGGATCCAGGAATAATGGATCGCCGAAACTGCTGTGTTGATCAGTCCCATTACCTTGAGCCGTATCTATAGATGCTTTATCCGGAAACAGATTGTAATCTACTTCTTTTCCCCAGCCCTGCAGCCGGATATCTTTATGGTCTGTCATAATGATGTTTTTTACGAATACATCTCCGCTGTTTTGAAACCATACGTGGGGATGAAATCCATTATTGACCATTATGTTGTTTTCAACAGTCCGGTAAAATCCTTCCCTTAATTTGATGCCGCCATTCAAACATAAATTATTATACAAGTGATAGTTGGAAGAACCATCATCCAGGTCGATGTCCCATCCATGATCACATCTCATTCTGTTATTCCTGATAATTGTGGTATGAATCGCATCGAGATACGGCATCATGGGATTTGCGGCCATGATCTGATCCATGGTTTTACGATCTGGGTGCCAGAACCTGTCCCTGCCCCAGGAATTGAACGCACCATGATCGGAAGAGGCAAGAACAGTATTGAATACATCGTTAAATTCAATAATATGCCCACCCCAGGTTCCTTCACTGATATTGATACCTGCTCTTGGTACATCATAAATACTGTTATGGCTCACAGTGATATTCATGGCCATCGATATCTGGACACCTGCAGTTTGTTTTTCAACCAATCCGATATCGTGGATCAGGTTATTATTTACCTTGCAATTTGCAGGATAATCCCTGGTTTTAGGCCCTACAGTTGTATCAATTTCTCCAAATTCGACAAATTCATGATAATTGTATGAGGGAGATCTGACCGCATCCGGCAGACCCACAACGCAAACCGCACTTGCCCCGCAATTATGAATATGGTTCCCTTCCATATTCAGCCCTCGGTTGTACCCGGATACAAAAATGGCATTTCCTCCAAGATTGGTAAATTCACAATCCGTGATTTCACAATCCTCAGAATTTTCAAACAAAACAGCTCCCCCTCTGTATATCATCCAGTCGCTTCGCAAGAGTGGCTCATAATTTTCCATGAAGGTCCGGTTGGTGTGTTCAAACTTTATACCCTCCAATTTAACGGAAGAAACGGAGGTGTCAGCTTTACCTCTGATTTCAAAAAGGTGATTTAATGAAGTAAATTCTACCAGTGCACCGGTAAGATCCATATCATCGTAAGGATACACATACAGAATAGACTTTGAATTATCAAAATACCATTCCCCGGGAGCATCCAGTTCTTCAAAAACATTTTCCACCATCCGGTATTCCTCGTGCATGGGTGAGGGGCGATTATTCTGGTGCCCCCCGGATAGCGTAACCTTTCCTTTCTTGTTCGATCCTTCAACTACAAAATGAAATCCACCCCACTCTCCACGGTGCATGGCGTGGACTATGGTACCTTCCGGATTTTTCCACAATTTAACACGTGCAGGATCGATGGCATCTGAGGCATAGCCATTGTAATGATTTATCGCACTGTCATAATTAGGATATCGGGCAAGGATCATTTCGATCCCGTCGATATATAATTGAGCATAGGGTGAAATCATCTGGTCGGTTCTTGCTTGCATGATATCCCCCTTATATTTTTCCCATATTCCGTTCAATATTTCTGAACCTTTCAGAACTGCTTTTCCCGGATTTAAAGCTTCAATGGAAAGAGCACCAATATTTTGATTGAACTGAACAGGTTTCTCAAGATAATATTCCCCATCCAGTAAAATGATCCTGGTATTATCTGCAGGGCCCGTTGACGTATTCTGTGCCAGGATAAGTGCACCTTCTATCGTTCTTTTTGAAGATTTCATATCCCATCCGGAATCATTATCATTACCATCGGGACTGACATAAATTATATGCTCTTGTCCGCAGGAAGTGAAAAAGACGGAAGTCAGAAAAAGAAATAAAACCGGAAACTTTTGCATGTACTTAAGGCCTGATTTTCAATAATGCTACTTTTTAATTCTTAGAACATAGGCGTAACCATTCTCAAGTGGAAAGTTGGGGTTGAAATCAGGTAGCTCCACAACAAGGTCATTCCCATTTTTTGTAAATCCGCATGATTCATTACTGGCCAACAGGGTGATGGCGGTATTATCCTTCACATTTATATTTCGTATTATCATTTCTTCCCCAGGCCACTGTGGAAGAATGGCAAAAATAAAATCATCATTTTGAGTAAAGAAAATCTCTTTCACAGCCCAGCCCGGCTCGGGATCGACTGTTTGTTTAAGAATGAAATCTGCACCCAGATAATGCTGGTCTTTTGGCTTGTAGTTCTGTTTTCCTTCCGACCACTGAACTGATCTGTCCCATCTCCGGGATCCATATATAGCTTCTCCGTTAATCTTAAGCCATTTCCCCATTTCAAGGAGCCGGTCCTGCATGATTGGAGGTATATTGCCCCTTGAATCCGGACCGATATCCAGAAGCAGGTTGCCGCCATTGCTCACAATATTAACAAGCGTTAAAACAAGGGTCTTGGGCGAGCTGTAATCCCATGCATCTTCGTTCTGATTATAACCAAAGGAGAATCCCATACCACGGCATTCTTCCCAGGGCCGTTGAAATTCCGGGGCTTCCGCTTCATATTCGGTGGTGAAATAACCTCCATGGTGTTTCCTGATCTCTTTTCCCCATCTGTCATTGATTACCACGGTATTTTTTACAGAGGATTCATTAAAGAGCCATGCCATCAACTCCGCCGACTTCCATTTGTCAGCATTCATGTCCCATTCTCCATCTCCCCACATAATATCCGGTTGATAACGCTGCACCAGGTCTTTGAATTGAGGATGATAGTGCTCGTCCACAAATCTTTCTTTGTCGTTTTTCCACCATGGATGGAACCATTCATATAAGGAATAGTAAAATCCCATTTTGATGCCTGCATCTTTAACGGATTTAGTCAGATCACCTATAAGATCTCTTTTAGCACCTACTTCCATACTGTTCCAGGCAAATCCCCTGTCATTGGCTTCCTCACTTGGCCAAAGACAATATCCATCATGATGTTTTGTAGTAATGACAATGTATTTTGCCCCAGCCTTCTTAAAAAGCTCTGCCCATTCATCAGGATTATAGAGGTCAGCTTTGAACATAGGTCCGAAATCGAAATAGGAGAAATCTTCACCATAGGTTTTGTTATGAAAATCAACCACTTCTTTTCCTGTGAATTTGCCATTTCCAAACAGGGTTTCATTCTGAAGCCAGTACTGGTACCATTCTGAATAGGTGCCTTTGGGAGTCCAGGCGGGTACGGAATACGGACCCCAATGGATAAAAATTCCAAACTTAGCATCGCTGAACCATTCGGCTACCGGGCGGCTGTCAATGGATTCCCAGTTTGCCTCATATTCCTTATCCTGTGCAAGTGTTATCCGGGATAGGGAAAAGACCAATAATATAAATACATAAAGTGTTATTGAATTTTTCATAATGATAAATTTTCTTTTAGAAATGCCATTATAAAAATGAACATTAATGGATTATAATAAAAATTTAATCACTACATAATCACAGTTCATTGTTTCGACAAAATTCCTTGACATTCAATGTTAAGGAATCCTTACAGAATCTTCATTTATAATTGTTTAATTGGGATGAAATCTAAATATCCGGTATGGAGCATAATTGACTTGTCAGAACGATTTTTTAAGCAGGATGCGTTGGAACAAGAAGTTATAAAATTGGAAAAACATTACTTAATTTTTTTATAAAAAAGGCCTAAATATGAAAGAATCTATGCTCGAATGATATATATCATGAGCATGATATATATCATATGTTTAAGCTTCTCATCAATTTCAAGTAGGACTACTTTCACACCCGAATTTAATATGAGAATTTTTCAAAATAAAAATCACATGGTTATGAAACACATAAGTAAAATATTTTTAAGTATTGCCGTATTCGTGATGATAGGCACATCTGTGCAAGCCACCGATGGGTATTTCTCTCATGGAATCGGAACACATTATAAAGCTATGGGAGGGGCAGGGATGTCTATTGCCAGAAGTTCCTTTATTGTTGCTATGAATCCGGCAGGTATTTCCTTCCTGGATACAAGATATGATCTGGCATTAGCTCTTTTCAGTCCAAACAGACAATACACTGTCACGGGAAACCCTTCTCCTGGTGGATTTGGATTGTATCCGGGAACCAACAAAAGTGATAAAAGCATATTTTTTATACCCTCTTTAGGTGCAAACTGGAAATTAAGTGAGAAAAGTGCCTTAGGTGTTGCCATATATGGCAATGGCGGTATGAACACGGAATATCCTGAAGTTGGTGAGACGGGTGTATACGGAGGATCAGTACCTACAGGAGTAAGCCTTAATCAAATGTTCTCAATGCAACATATGCTTTCCGACTTGGAGATAATCATTCTATTGGGGCCAGTGCAGTTGTTGGATATCAATGGTTTAAGGCCTATGGATTAGAGTCATTCGCTATGATCTCAAGCGATCCTACAAATCTGACTAATAATGACAATGACAATAGTCTTGGAATTGGTTTCAGAGCAGGCTATATGGGTCAGATCAGCATTCTTCATATTGGTGCTTTTTATCAGAGCAAGATTTCAATGGGTGAATTTGGAAAATATGCCGGACTTTTTGAGGGACAGGGCAGTTTTGATATTCCATCGAGTTTTGGTGTTGGTGTGGGTGTTGATATTGGAGAGAAGCTGACCTTGTTACTTGATTATAAGCGAATTATGTACACCGATGTACCTTCTATTTCCAATCCTTATGTGTCTCCTGTCGGCCCGGATATGATGCCTAATCCAAACTTCATACCATTAGGTATGGATGGTGCCATGGGTTTTGGCTGGGAAGATATGAATGTTGTGAAAATTGGAGCTGAAATTGATCTGTCTGAATCATTCATTCTTAGGGCTGGATACTCTTATGGAAAACAACCGATCCCTGAATCAGAGATGTTATTCAATATAGTAGCTCCTGCTGTAACAGAAAACCACATTACCGCCGGATTCACAAAAATGTTTGGAAGTAGCAATGAATTGAACTTCTCATTCATGTATGCTCCTACAGGAAGCGTTGAGGGAATGAATGCTTTTGATCCTGCACAAACGATAAAACTTGAAATGAGCCAGCTTGAATTTGAAATAGGCTTTTCGTTCTAGACGAAACTAATATAGAATAATTCTTTACTATTTATAGGTTTAAAACCCGC
>CAYMFU010000056.1:0-5004 GCA_964389805.1 uncultured Roseivirgaceae bacterium
ATGAAGGAAATCCCAGCTGCTTCTTTTCCACAGCAACTCCAGGGCAGGGCAGCCGGGGTGATGGTTATGCAGGATTACAGGCCGGGAGCCAATCCTATGGTCCGAATCCGTGGTTACGGGACCATTAACAATAATGATCCCCTGTATATTGTTGATGGGATCCCGATGTACAATGATTACCAGTCCATCAATCCGAATAATATTGAATCGGTTCAGGTCCTGAAAGACGCGGCTGCCTCGATATACAGCGCCCGGGCCGGAAATGGTGTGATCCTGATTACCACGAGGAATGGTAAGAAAAGGGGGACTGAATTTACCTTCGACGCCCGGTATGGATGGCAGAAAGCAAATGGCAAAGCAGACCTTCTCAATACCCAGCAACTGGGTGAGCTGATGTACCAGCAGGACCTTAATGATTATGCCAATGCCTATGGTGGCGATACGGATGGATTCGATTGGGATGGATACAATGCTCAATATGGAGGCAACCCGAATGCTTCTGATTTCATACCAGACTATGTATATCCTGATGGTGCTTTTATTGGCGAGGTGGACGAATCTTTATACAGTTATCCGAATAACCTAATTGCAAGGGCAAACAGGGAAGGCACGGACTGGTTCGATGAAATATATCAAACCGCACCCATCCAGGAATACCATTTTGGAGCATCTGCCGGAACAGACAGAGGCAGGTATTATTTTGGGCTTGGGTATTTTGATCAACAGGGTGTTGTGAAACACACCAGGTTCAACAGGATCTCCTTAAGAGCCAATACTGAATTCAGGATAAAAGAATGGTTCAGGATGGGTGAAAACCTGGAAGTTTCCTATAATGAAAATGTAAATACTGAAAATAATGAAGAGAATGCTCCGATCCTTAGTGCATATAGAATGCAGCCTATTTTTCCGGTTTATGATATAGGCGGATATTATGCTGGAATAAAAGGTTCTTCTAGTGGATCAGGAGAAAATCCACTGGCTATATTGGATAGAAACAAAGATAACGTCGCCGAGAATTGGAGGATCTTTGGCAATGCTTTTCTTGAGATTGATTTTTTGAAAGATCTTACCTTCAGGTCTCACCTTGGATTGGACTATAGCACCTGGTACCAGTCTGCTTTTACTGCTTTAAATCCGGAAAGTGCAGAACCCAGGTCCTCAAACCATTTGCTGGTCCGGTCAGATTACCAGCTCAATATCACCTGGTATAACACCCTGAATTTTAAGAAGGTATTTTCCGGACAGCATGCTTTGAATGTATTACTGGGAACAGAACTAATTGAAAGCAGGTATACGTATCTTAGCGGATCCAGAGCCAGTTTCTTTGTTGAAGATCTCAGTTATCGCTTTCTCAACGCCGGTGAAGCTGCACAGCAGAATTCAGGAACCGGGTCTGAATGGAATATGTTTTCTTTATTCGCTAAGGTCAATTATGCTTTTAAGAATAAATACCTTGCCGATTTTATCATCAGAAGAGATGGATCATCCCGCTTCAGTTCAGAATACAGGTATGGGGTATTCCCGGCGTTTTCTCTGGGTTGGAGAATTTCCGATGAAACCTTCTTGAGTGGAACAAAATGGCTTAATGATCTTAAATTAAGAGGCAGCTGGGGACAAATGGGTAACCAGAACATCGACCCTTATAACCAATACTCAACCTTCCGGACACATATATGGCAGTCATCCTATGATATCTCCGGTTCCAACATTAGTGTTTATAGTGGATATGATAGCCAGAGTTTTGGAAATCCATTCGGACGCTGGGAAACTACAACTGTTCTGGATATTGGATTTGATGCAACATTATTCAACGGCAGGTTTTCACTTTATTTCGATTGGTTCGACCGTAGAACAACCGATATGCTGGTTCAATTACCACTTCCGGGTTCACAGGGGGATGCAGCCACACCGTTTCAAAACGCGGGCGAGATGGAAAACAAAGGTGTAGAATTTACATTGTTCTATAATAATGGATTTTCAAATAGTGAATTCCAATATTCTCTTGGATTTAATATATCACATTATTCCAACAAGGTGGTAAAACTAGGGGAAGATCAGGACATGATCATTTCAGGACCATCTTTAAGGCAGATACGATATACAAGAACAGTTTCAGGACAACCTTTCATGAGTTACTGGGGCATGGAGCGCAATGGATTTACAAACGGTTCGGAATCCTACTGGAATGAGGATAATGATTATGTTTCCGACATCTATCCTGGCTACTACAACTACATCAGCCAGCACGGTGAAGGTATTGGACGATTCAAGTTTATAGATCAGAATGGAGATGGCATGATCAATGAGGAGGATAATACCTATATTGGCAGTCCGCACCCGGATTTCTATTATGGTTTAAATGCGGCCTTTGAATGGAAAGGATTTGATTTCACTTTATTTTTCCAGGGAGTATCCGGCATGGAGTTGAACAATTATGTTTCACGCTGGATCGATTTTGTACAGTTTCAGGGAAACAGAAGTGTTAAGATGTATGAAAAATCCTGGACGCCTGCATTGGGAGATAAGGCAGAATTACCGGTCTTGAGTTTTGGGGACTATCAAAGTAATCAAGCCAATGATTATTTTGTTCAGAAAGCATCTTATCTGAGAATGCGTAATATGATGTTTGGTTATACCTTCTCGAACATAAAGGGAGTGGACAGGTTGCGATTGTATTTTCAGATGCTGAATTTATTCACCATAACAAAATATGAGGGCCTTGAGCCCGACGTTGCCACAGCAAATCAGGTGAATGAGCTTTCCCTTGGAATTGACCAGGGTGTTTATCCATCGGCTAAAACCTTTCTGTTTGGTCTGAATTTTGGTTTTTAAACTTTTGAAAAAACGAAGTACGAAAGCGCAGTAATCAGAGCAATTAAATAAATAAGAAACCCCGCCCTCACAGGTTTTGAGCCTATAAAAGCAGGGTCAGGGAGATGGAGTGCAATTAATCAATTAAATTATTTTACATAGTGATCGGTTCTTCCTTGTATTCCACATCACTGAATATCCCTTCTATCTGCGCGAGCACTTGTTCATCCGTAAAATGCCTTCCTTTGATAGCTCCTGATGGACAGGCAGCTACGCATACCCCACAAGCTTTACACAATGCACTGATTACATGGCTCTTTTTCTGTTCCTCGTCAAATTCAATTGCGCTGTATGGACACATCACATTGCATATCCTGCATCCACTGCACACATCTTCATTGACTTCAGCAAAAACAGCGTCGACCTCGATCTTCCCTTTCGAGATACGGGCAAGGATCCGTGCTGCAGCAGCACGTGCTTGAGCGACAGTATCAGGAATATCCTTGGGTGCAACGCAGGTGCCTGCGATAAACACACCGTCTGTTGTGGTAGCGACGGGCTCCAGCTTGGGATGACTTTCGATAAACCAGCCATCCTTGTCCTGGCTGATATTTGTAAGATGTGCGATTTCGTGGGAATCTTCGCGTGCTTCCATACCTACCATGAGTACCACGAGGTCAGCCGGAATTTCAATATGCTCGCCAGATAATCTCTCATGTACTTCAATAAGCATTTCACAATCGTCCTTTGGCCCTGCTTTATGGATGATGGGTCGGTTTTCCTTATCATACATCAGGAATAGTGTTTTTGCTTGTGAAGACTGCCTGTAGAAATCCTCATGCCCTTTGC
This sequence comes from uncultured Roseivirgaceae bacterium, assembly GCA_964389805.1. Taxonomy (GTDB): domain Bacteria; phylum Bacteroidota; class Bacteroidia; order Cytophagales; family Cyclobacteriaceae; genus JAGTVG01. The sequence continues at coordinate 3,661 of CAYMFU010000056.1, forward strand.
CGAACGCATGCATATCAATATATACATCAGAGACATAACATTCGGGATTGGCAGACTTGATCTCATGGGCATATTTTAGGGCTGTCATGCAGCACACCCTTGAACAATAGGTATGAAATTCCTTATTCCTGCTACCGACACAATGAATAATGGCTACGTATTTCGGGATCTTACCTTCTTTTGTTTCTATCCTGCCCTCTTTAAGCATACGCTCTAACTCAAAGGAAGTGATAACATTAGGCAGTTTTCCATAGCCATAGTGGGTAATCCGCGATGCATCGAATTCCTTATAACCCGTACCTATAACCACATTCCCTATGGCCACCTCCTTAACTTTTGCACTACTCTCAGGCTCGCCGTTAAGATGCTTGATCTTGGCAGCAAAATTCCCTACAAATCCGGATAATTCTGTCAGCTTTGAATTAAGATATACCTGTATGTTTTTATGTTGCCTTGTCCGGGTAATTCTTTCAGTCAACAAATCGCTAGCAGAGTAATAATAAGGTGCTGTCAAATCCACCCGGGCTAAATTTCCACCCAGGTGGTCGTCTTTTTCAACCAAATGAACAAAGTTTCCAGCATCTGCCAGCTCCAGGGCAGCGGTCATCCCTGCTATGCCACCCCCAATGACCAAAACACTGGGATTCATATCTACAGTCATGCTCTCCAGCGCTTCATGTTTCTGAACACGTTGAACAGCGCCGTTGACCAGGGCCATTGCCTTTTCTGTAGCCGCCTTCCGATCTTTATGAACCCAGCTGCACTGTTCCCTGATATTGGCCATTTCAAGCATATATTGATTCAGACCAGCCATTCGCAAAGCACCGCGAAAGGTCCGTTCATGCATATTGGGGCTGCAGGCAGCAACCACTACCCTGTCAAGTCCGTTTTCCTTGATATCTTCAGCAATCATTTCCTGACCCGGGTTAGAACACATATACTTATAGGTCTTCGCCAGACTAACATTTGGAAGCATAGAGGCATATTGTGCCACAGCCTCGGCATCAACAACTTTGGCAATATTTGTTCCGCAATTGCAGACATATATGCCTATTTTATCATTTTTCTTTTCCATGATTACTTTAATGTTAATGATAAAGGATCAACGAGTTTCTGTTGCCTGATCATTGCCTCCTTTTGAATCGCTGCATAATACATAGCCAATGGGCGGTAAATGAGATGCGACCATTTACTGAAAGGCATCCTCAAAAACCAGGGAACGACTGCCATCAGGTGTATGACATACGTTATATTGGCTGCTTCAAGAAATCCTGTTCTATGAAGGATATGTTGAACAATACCGGAAATAACTATAATAGAAAGTAAAATAATAAACATCCAGTC
>CAYMFU010000057.1:0-2813 GCA_964389805.1 uncultured Roseivirgaceae bacterium
ATTCCCATACATTAAAGGAACCGCTCAAAGTATTTGATGAATAAATAACATCCCCTTCGGGATTAAATGTAGGATTTAAGTACAGGGTGGCTTCATCATGAATCAGCGGTCTTTCTTCTCCGGCATTATCGGTGATCCATACTGTATAATTCCTTAAATACAGGATTTCCGATCCTTCGCTATTATAAGAGGCAGCAAGATCCAATATTCCCGGGCCAGGGTATGTTACCTGCCGCGTATCACCGGTTTGAACGTTGACTTCCCAAATGGATATACCTTCTTTATCATTCAGTTTGGGATATAATATCCTTCTACTGTCCGGTGACCAGGGCGCATTGCTGAATCCGTAGAAAACTTCTCCTACTTGCTCCATGATATGCAGTCCGGTTGATACAAGCCTTTTTGGAGCCCCGCCTGATGGTGAGATCAAAAACAGGTCTACTCCTGATTCCGAAAGTCTCGAAAAGGCAATTTTCGTACCGTCGGGAGAATAGGCAGGTACTATTTCATCGTACTGTGGCGTATTGGTCAGGTTCCTGGCACGGGATGCCCCCCGGCTTGTGATCATGATATCATTATTTTTTCCTTTAAAGCTTGAATAAGCATATCCACTGCCATCTGGTGAAAATGTTGGATTTAACTGCATTTCGGATGTTGAGGAAGTCAAAGGTATAATCTGCTGGAGTTGTGGGACTACTGGCTCTGAATCATTAAGGAACCACATCATGCTGGCTATTACGATTAAAAGGAATACCGAAGCGCTAATGATGATTGCGTTTCTTTTTGATCCGGATTTGTTCATCGTCCGGGGATAATCTATTATTTCAACTGAATATAACTTAATGGGCCCGGGAATGTTTTTCAGTTGATGTTCCCCTCTGTAAACGCAGGTTAGTCTGTCGTTATTCCTGACATTTCTGTAAACGGTCTCAGAAATCAAGATCTGATTATCGTCCGCCAATCCCTCAATCCGGCTGGCCATGTTAACACCATCTCCATAGATCTCTCTCCCATCCAACACAATTTCACCCTGGTGAATGCCGATACGGAGATTGAGATCCTCTACATTTTTGGTTTCCTGCAGGATCTCTCCAGCGCAATATACCGCCTCAGAGATCGTCTGAAAGCTGACCAGCATGCCATCCCCCATTTCCTTCAGTATTCTTCCATTGTATTTTCGGGTAGTTTTCTTATGAATTGCCCTGTTCTGTTTTAGCAGCACTAATGTTTTACTTTCATCATCTCCCATCATGGCAGAATACCCGACAATGTCGGTAAACATAATGGCGGCCAATTGTCTTGATACTGGCATGGATCTTCCGTTTACTTTTCTGATTTTTTAAAAATTGATTTTGTCTGGTCCCAATTGTGCAAAGCCTCTGAATCTATTGTATTAAATAAGCGAATTAGATTTTCAATTTCCTTATCTCTCTTATAATGTTCTAAAGCTAAATCATCATCTATAGGATATCTATAAAGAAAATTTGATAATAAAGACTTGCTTAACATATCCATAGTTAAAGGAAATTCATCAGTTCTTCGATTTGATTTAGACACTAATCTGGCAACCTTATTGAAAGTTGGTTCAAGCACAGCATTATACAAAAAACTGGTAAATCTTTTGTTTACATCACCTGTAGTTAACCGTTCATCAATTTGCAAGAAGTTTACAAATCCTTGTTCAGTCTTTTTCGAACCATCTTCCAAATTTTTATATTCTTCAAATTGTTTACCAAACTGACTACCCAATTTTGCAACCATAATTGAAGAGTAGAATCTAGTTTGAGCAAATTTATCATGAGCAGCTATATTTGTTGTGTTTAGTAATTTCGGATCTGAATTTATATAAACCTTTATCTCAAATTCTCTTCTGCCTCCCCACATCATAGCTGCAATTTTGTGTTGTCCATCAAAAACAAGAATTTTATTCTTGTGGTATCTTGCTAAGGATGGTTGTAAAACAGGGTTTTTTTGAAAATGACGGAACAGATTGAATACTTTATCCTGAATTAAATATCTCGGCTGTAACCCAACTTCTTGTTCCTCATCATCATCACTATTTAATACAGTTGCCGGAAGTGTAGCATAAAAATATTCCCAACTTGTTGTCGGACATTTGTAGAGTTGGAATTTCTTTTTTCGATCATTAATTTCTATTTGAACTTCAGAATCATTTACTTCTAAATAAACATTGTCGCCATATACTTCTATTTCTTTATTCTTTTTAAAGTACTCTAATTCATTTTTTAAAGTAAGATCATGACCTAACTCAAAAAACTCTTCCATTTTTAATTTAATATTGAAGTCATAAAGTGGTAATCTGCCTTTTTTCAAATTATGATTTCGACACATTGGAGCAATGTTATCTATTTCTGAAGCTCCTTTATCTGCAAATGATTTTATATGATCAAATTCGACTTCTTCATCGTTAGAAATTTGATGTCCTGTTGCATAGCATATTCGTCCAAATCTTTCAAGAATTAATTTTTTTTCGTCATCAGTGATTTGTCGTTCTAATATTGTTGCCATTACGATATTTTATTTAGTTATATTCTATTTCAAAAACTATATGTCTTTTATAAAAAATAATAAATATCAAGTTATTAAATAGATGATATAAATGAGCACTATTAACTTAAAATATCTCTAAAAGATCACTTTTTACTGATTATCTACACAAGTATTTCATATAAAGCAGTTAGAACAGGGCTCATTTCCCATAACCTACGAATCCCTCTTATCGCACGCGAAAAAAGTAGTCGTATCTTAAGATGCACTTGGCAATTATCCTATAAAAAAAGTCCCAAAATTAA
>CAYMFU010000058.1:0-26055 GCA_964389805.1 uncultured Roseivirgaceae bacterium
AACATAATTCTCTGGACTGCTTTTGTTAGATTGAAAGCAGATTTCAGATTTATTTTTATGACCATGTCCCACTGTTCTTCACTCATACGCATTAATAAAGTATCACGTGTAATACCAGCGTTATTCACCAATATATCGATCCTTTCAAAATCTTTAAGGATCTCGTTAACAACGTCTTCTGATCCCTGGAAAGAGCTGGCGTCAGATGCATACCCTTTTCCTTTAACACCCAAAGCATTTATTTCATCTTCAACAGCTTTGGCTGCATCATTTACCTCAAGATCAGTAAATGCTACATTAGCTCCATGTTTAGCAAAAGTTATGGCAATGGACTTACCTATACCTCGTGAAGCTCCTGTAATAAGAGCTGTTTTACCTTCGAGTAACTTCATAATATTCTGATTTACCTATAAGTTTAAACTTAGCGTATTAATTTGTTTTTTTATCAAAACACCAAATATAACTATTTAATAACAGTACTCACACCCCATATTTTAAAATCCATACAAAATAAAATTATTTCTTGAATCCTTAGAGTACATTCCCTTTCATTAATAACATTTTCAATTATTTTTGTAAGGAATTTAACAATACGAATATGGCATCATATGATTTAATAGTTATTGGTAGTGGTCCGGGTGGTTATGTAGCTGCGATCAGGGCTTCCCAGCTTGGAATGAAAGTAGGCGTCGTAGAAAGGGAGAACCTTGGAGGCGTTTGTCTTAACTGGGGATGTATTCCTACCAAAGCTTTGCTGAAAAGCGCCCAGGTATATGAATATATAAAACATGCTGATGATTATGGGGTAGAAGTAGGATCATCAAAAGCAGATTTTCCGGCGATGGTCAAGAGGAGTCGTGATGTGGCCGGGAATATGAGTAAAGGGGTTCAGTTCTTATTTAAAAAGAATAAAATTGATGTCATAAATGGATTCGGTAAACTGTTATCCAATAAAAAGGTTGGCGTAACCGATGATTCAGGAACAACAACCGAATATGCAGCTGGTCAAATAATAGTGGCTACGGGTGGCCGTTCCAAGGAACTGCCGAATCTGCCAATTGATGGTAAAAAGATCATTGGATACCGTAAGGCCATGTCACTGGAGAAACAACCTAAATCAATGGTTGTTGTAGGATCCGGAGCTATTGGCACAGAGTTCGCATATTTCTATAATTCTATAGGTACTGAAGTAACTGTGGTTGAATTTTTGCCACATCTCGTTCCACTCGAGGATGAGGAAGTTTCAAAGCAACTTGAAAGAATCTATAAAAAATCAGGTATTAAGGTGATGCTCAATTCAGAAGTTACAGCGGTCGATACAAAAGGGAAGCAGTGTAAGGTAACCGTAAAAACGCCAAAAGGTGAGGAGCAGTTAACAGTGGATGTCGTATTATCGGCTGTGGGCGTATCTACTAATTTAGAGGGGATAGGCCTTGAAGATGTGGGTGTTTCAACGGATAAGGGGAAGGTTATTGTGAATGATTACTATCAGACCAATATCCCGGGGATCTATGCCATAGGCGATATCGTAGGTGGACCTGCCCTGGCTCATGTAGCATCTGCAGAAGGTATAATTTGTGTAGAGAAAATAGCCGGAGAGAATCCAGAACCATTGAACTACAATAACATTCCTGCATGTACCTATTGTACTCCTGAAATAGCTTCTGTAGGATATACCGAAAAAGCTGCGAAAGACGCGGGATACGAAGTTAAAGTTGGCAAATTCCCCTTCACCGCATCAGGTAAGGCTACTGCAGCGGGAGCGAAAGAGGGTTTTGTAAAAGTGATCTATGACGCTAAATACGGTGAATGGCTTGGGGCACATATGATAGGTGCCAATGTAACTGAAATGATTGCCGAAGTTGTTGCGGCCAGGAAGCTTGAAACCACCGGACATGAAATACTGAAAACCGTTCATCCGCATCCAACCATGTCCGAAGCGGTTATGGAAGCTACTGCTGCAGCCTATGATGAGGTGATTCATTTATAAGCGATCTGTAAGTTTAAGTAGTATAGTTTTCTTATTGCGACTTCTGCTGAGAAAAATCAGATTAATAAACCTGATTCGTTTACCGGTAGCTCACATAATAACTGATCAGTATAATCCGTGTCGAATACTTTTCTTTAGAAATCTTGACCTAAAATTGTCGGCCTTTTACCAGATGAAAGGGATCAACCTGTATTTGACTTTTCTGGCGTAATCAGTATACCCTTCCAGTTCCTTTTGCAAGGTCCTGTCTTCAAAGAATGTTCGTAAGCCTAAGGAAAAAAGCATTCCTATCCCTACAAACAATGCAAGCTTAGATCCGACCGAAAGCGGAAATCCAACCGCCCAGAAGATCATAGCGGAATAACCTGGATGCCGGACAAATCGATATGGCCCATTGGATATGACATAATGCCCTCTGTCGTCCTGTATTCTTACTGAAGCCTCAAAAAATTTATTTATCGACATGGCCCAGGTCGCTAAGGAAGCTGAAACCAGGTATAAAAATAAACCAATGTATAATGATATTCCACCAATTTGATTTCCCAGACGTCCTATGTCATACCCCGCAATGGAGGGCATACCATATATGAATAAAAGCATAAAGGTAAACAACCATAATTTATCCCACCCTTTGGTGCCCTTTCGGATTTTAGATCGTTGATCCAGAAGACCTGGATTATTTATTGCCACGATGAAATTAGAAATTATGATTACGATCGCGGCCATAATAAAGTAGATCCAACCGCGGATTATATTCCAGGTACCCGCAGCTATGAAGAAGAGTGCGCTTCCTAGGACTACCGAGATCACAGCTCTTACAAAATAAATCTTCGTAGTCTTTGAAAATCTTTTTGAGGTCTTTATATCATTCGACTTCATCATCTTTAGTTTTTTGTTTAAGGTTTAATCCTGTTTTGAAAACTGCCGGATATGAAATTTAGAACGCCTGAATCCAGGCCCAATAATTTTTCTACCGTATCCTGTGAGAATTCAATGATATTCTGAATCTTAAGTAAGTTGTTGGGGTGGTCTTTAAGGGATAGGTTCAATATGGCGATTTTAGTACGATACATATTGCCTAGGCGCATGATAAGCTCAGCGGTCTCTTCAGGATCATTGATTATGAACAATCCTTCTTTAACTCCTTGCTGAAGTATATGAATGAAAGGTGGTTTTGTCAATTCCAGTATTTTTTCAGTGTACCGATGTCTGAAGAGCAGGTTTTCTTCATTCAGGAAAAATCGAGTCAGAAAGGAAAATCTTATGGCATTCTTTTTTCGTCGGGATTCAGTTTCTGTGAACATCTTTTTATATTTTTCGAGGCCGTTTAACGAAGAATCATATGCAATCTCATAAAGCATCTCAACCACCTCAGTGGTATAATCCATAATGATATCGTCCAGTACTTCGTCTTTCGATTTATAATAATGATAAAAGGCGCCTTTAGATATGCCAAGTTTTTTAATGATATCATTGACTGAAGTCTTATCATACCCTTTATCCGAAAACATCACATGTGCTGTTTCGAGAATTTTAGCTTTTAGAGCTGTACCTTTTCTAACCATTAAAATATAATTTTAGATCAATAGCAGACCGACCGTCGGTTTGTTAAACGGATGAAACGAAAAAATGTTACTTTCTTTAAGAAATCTAAAATTCGGAATTATAAATTAAAACGGTTAATGCGTTTCAGGACTGAAAGGTTCAAATGGATATATATCAGGTAAAACGCTTACTCCGGACGTCAATTTCATAGGAAGTTTTCCGTCTTGTTCATAAGTTAGCTCAACAAAATAGGCTTTCCATCCTTCATCAGGAACATCAAGATCGATTTCATAATTTCCATCGGGTTGCATTGTTAATGTACTATCCATCCAAGCCTTCCCGATCACATCAATTCTGAAATCACGTGGTATTTCATTAGACCTGGCCTGCCAGAGTTTGATTTCATCTGGTGGATTACTTGGATCTGTTGTAACATGGATTTTGGATCCATCAACTTTCCAGTTAAACTTGGGCCTTTCACTTTTCGACAAAATATACTGATAATAAGATATCAAGGTTTCAAGAGCGTCGCTGTCCTTTAAGGAGTGCCCGGTATTGGGAACATATCGTATATACTTTTCTCCAATCAGGTCATCCCAATAATACTTCCAGCTATCGGGTTGAAAGAACTGATCACCAGATGCATTGATCAATAGTTTAGGTATTTCATACCTGTCAATATAAGAGTAAGGTTCAGTGATTTCAAGCAATCTTTTAAATTCAGGGGTATGTATCCGTTCCATGATACCCTCTTCCACATAATTACCTACTGCGGGAGCCCAGAATCCATAGTTCCGCCAATGGTGATCAAACGAAGGAACGACATTCAGTAAATCAATGACTATAGGCACTATAGCAATAACACGATCGTCAACAGCCGCCGTGGTCCAGGTAGTCCATCCTCTTTTTGATGCACCGGAAACCAGATATTTATCAACAGATTCGTTCACTTCTTTCGAAACCACTTCTGAAACAGCATCCATTGCCCTTACCACAGCTTTTGTCATGGGTAATCTCGCCAACCATATGGCATCATCATCCTGAGCTCCACCTTCCAGGAACTTTCGCCATCCATAAGCGATCAGCTCATCCTCAAACCTTGGTCCATACCCATCATCCCTGAAAGTAAGAGCTTGGTTAGGGATATTGTGAATTTCCGCTGTGATTGATTTTGTCAATAAGGCTGACTGCAAAATTATATCCCCGGGTTTTTCAGGTAATTCGTCGTCTTTAGCACCTCCACCGATCCACATCATACCTGTTGAATGGTTGACTGAATCAGGAATAACAACGTTTACCCAATGCCACCATTCTGGTTCATCTACTTCTTCTTGGGTAAGCCAATGTTGCGAAATCATTTTTAGCACATAAAACGTATATCCTTCTTTCTTTGCCTGAAAGGCTATCTCATAATGATAATTTGGATCGGGTTCGTATACATACTGGTCCAGCAGGGTTTCATCAATTTTTTGTATTACCTGATCTGGGGCCTTTTTATCCTGGCAACCGGAAAAGGTGATCAGCAATGAAGCAATGATTAGGATAAGAGACCTATCCGGGATAATTCTGGTTATAGATCGCATTGGTTCTTTTTTAATTTAGATCGAAGACTTGGTTTTTATACCAAAATGATATCAGATATGAAAGTAAATAAATTGCATCAGCGAATTAAGGATAGCCAGAAAAAATTATTGCAGAAACAGAGGAATTTTTCATTTTTGGACATTTCTATGGGTTCTGTGCCGGAGATATCCAACCCCACTCCTTATCAAAAATCGATTTCCATTTTATAATGATACCCCCACCCAGATATCAGAAAACTAGTGGATAATAGTACTCATCATATATTACAAAGCAATTACTTTCAATATCAATCTAACCATTATTCAATATGTGGCAGGAAATTTGAAGATTAATAAATAATTATAGCTTAATTGAATTAAGTTTCGGATAGAGGGGATATCATTTTTAAAACCGCTAAGTTTTACTATGCCCGAAAATCGAAGACTCGCTGCAATTATGTTCACAGATATTGTTGTTAAGCTGTTAATTGTGGGAAAGTCATGGGCTGTATTTATTTAGCTTTGGAAAAATGTCAAAACTTTTTAAAAAGGCTGCATTGTCACTTGACCTTATTTATAATGATACAATGTTAAACAGCAGAGCCGTATTGTGACTTAGAATGTCTAAGTTCCAGGAAATATCATTCACACAAAGTGTTGTCTCATAAGTCAAATGTTCTTACATTTGAATTTATTTTAATCAATGAACTCATCCCTAGATCACAATAGCGCAATCCCCCTTTATGCACAGGCTGAAGAATTGCTACGCAAGATGATAAAAGAACCTGAATACCAGGAAGGCAAACTATTGCCTAATGAAATTAGCATGGCTAAATTGCTTGGAATTTCACGTAATACACTCCGACAAGCAACCAATAAACTTGTTTTCGAAGGTCTTATTTTAAGAAAAAAAGGTGTTGGAACTTTTGTTACGCACCCGGTAGATAGTAAAGCTCAAAATTGGATGAGTTTTAGCCAGGAGATGAAAAGTAAGGGAATTGGTGTTGTCAACTATGATATTAGTCATGCATGGGTACAACCTAGCTCAGAAGTACAACACTTCCTTGGGATTCCTGATGAAACTTCAGTGTTAAAAATGGAAAGATTGAGAGGTGGAAAGGACGGCCCTTTCGTTTTTTTCGTATCTTTCTTTCATCCACGAACTGGACTCACAGGGGAAGAAGATTTCACAAGACCACTCTATGATATCTTAAAAGAGGATCATTCAATCTATGTCAACCTTTCTAAAGAAGAAATTACAGCAAGGGCAGCCAACCCAAAATTAGCGAAAAAATTAAATCTTGAAACAGGAGAACCCATCCTTGTCAGGAAACGATTTGTGTATGATCCTGGGCGCAGACCCATCGAATACAACATTGGTTTCTATAGAGCTGACAGTTTTGTCTATTCACTCGAGATTAGTCGAACTTGACATAGTTCAAAGAATCATTTATTTCAGCATATTGTTTATTCTATAAAAAATAATAATTTAAATATTTTAATAAATTTTCAAGTATGTTCATACATATGCACATATGTTTTTCTATATTTGAAAATATCAACAAAAGCAGCATGACACCTGATTTACTTAAAGCAGAACTTTGCCTTTTCCGCAACGGTGATGTAAATGCTTTTGGAAAAATATATGAACGATATGTAGACAAGCTATATTTCTATGCTTTAAAATTTGTAAAATCACCTGAAATAGCTGAAGAAATTGTGCAAGGTGTATTTGTTAAAATATGGGAAATACGCGTCAAAATAAATCTTGAACTTTCATTTGACGCTTTTCTCTACCGAATTACTAAGAACCATACTCTCAACTTTTTAAAGCGTCAGGCTTACGAGAATCGATTCAAAAAGCAATTAATCCCCATTTATACCAAAGGAGTAGAAGCTACCGAAAATCATGTTATTATGAATGAAACTTCGAAAATCATTCACCAGGCTATTGACGAACTTCCGGAAAAACGACAGGCAATATATCGGATGAGCAGACTGGAAGGATTTGACCATGATGGTATCGCTACAAAACTTGGGATTTCGAAAAACACAGTGAAGGTTCAAATTGTAAAAGCTTCTAAGTTTGTTAGAGCCTATTATGTAACCAATTCTCTTTAATATTGCATTCTCCATACACATAGTCCTATAATCTTAATTGATTGTATTTATAGAGAGGCTATTGCTTCCTATATGAAACATGAATTTCTACAAGATTCAAACTATTCAGTTAATCCAAGTTAATCTGTGCGGATGAAAAGATTCTTCAAAAAAATAGTTTTGTCAGAAGAAAGGTTGATCCATCAGGAATGGTATAAACTGTGCAAAGATCGACTTCCTCAAAAAGAAAAAAATAGAATTTTTAATGAGATTATTTCTAAAATAAAAGAGTTTGAAAGAAAGATATTAATACCTTAACTTGCTTTTCTAAACAAATATTCTTGAATGAAATCAATCCACTGAACCTGATATAATGAATTTAAGATCAATTATCATCTCCATTCTGCTTCCTATCATAACAGCATTAAACGTCATAGCTGGTCCAGGAAGCATAGCGGACGAGGCCCTTGTAACTGCCTCCTCATCCATCGAAGGTTACCCTGAATCTAATGTGATAGATGGTGAAATCCGTATACACAACAAAGGAGCATGGGCATGCGAAGGGCAAACGACTTTTTGGGGATTTATTAGATATCCATGGATACAATTAGATTGGGCAGAATCCCAGACAATAAATAGAGTAGTACTTTACGATCGTCCGGATCTGGATGAACACACCGCAGGGGGCACACTCATTTTTAGTGATGGCTCTGAAATACCCGTCACACAAATTTCAAATGACGGTGCACCAAAAACCATCCATTTTGAACCTAAGACAGTCAAATGGGTTAGATTCAGAGTAATGGACGGTGTTGGTTTCAATCTTGGTCTTTCTGAAATTGAAATTTTTCCTGCCCACAACAGCCACCTGAATCTAGTGGATTGGGTCGATCCTTTTATTGAGACAACAAGAGGGCGCTATTTCTACTTTACCCCGGGAGCAACTCCCTTCGGCATGATGGCATCTGCGCCAATAACCAGAAATAAGAATCAATATGGAGGAGGATATAACTACAACTCTACTGAAATTCTCGGATTTGGAAATCTTCATGGCTGGATGATATCAGGTATTCAAGTGATGCCCACCATTGGTTCTATAGATCCAACAAAGGGTGAACAGGAATGGAAATCAAGTTTTAGTCATCAAGATGAAATTGCTCAGCCAGGATATCAAAGGGTATTTCTTGAAGATTATAAAACGTGGGTTGAATTGACCAGTACTAAACGTACTACCCAATATAGGTTTAAATACACCCAAAAGTCTTCAGCAAATATTCTTACGAATCTTGGTGGTTATCTTGGTAATTCCACGATGACTGGTGCAAATATACAACCTGTAGGCAATACAGGATTTGAAGGTTCTTTCATATCATCCGGTAGACTCTGGGGAGGGCCCAAGCAGATCAAAGTATTCTTTGTGGTCGAATTTGATCAACCCTTTGATGCTTTAGATGGCTGGAATGATCAGAAAATAATTCCAAATTTTAAAGAATTAAATGCCCCAATACAAATGACACGCCGTGACTCCATGGACTATGGAGTGGTTGTTCAAAGCTATTGGGATGCTCCCTCAGCAGGAGCTTCTGCACGATTTGATGTCAATCCGGGTGATGAGATTCAAATGCGTATTTCAATTTCATATACAAGTCTGGAGAATGCCAGAAACAATATGTTTCAGGAATCAAAGTCCTGGGATTTTGAAAAATATCGTAAAGAGAATCAAAATGCCTGGGAAGATCTTTTGAGTAGAATTCTAATCAGCGGAGGAACCAATGATCAGAAGGTTAAATTTTATACCGATTTATGGCATGTTTTGCTTGGACGTCATATCATTAATGACTTTTCCGGGGATTATCCGGACTATACTGAGGGACAGCGCGATTGGAAGTTTACTGATGCTGTATTAAAAGTCCGCCAATTACCTAAACATAAGAACGGAAACGTTAAATACAATATGTACAATTCTGATGCGCTGTGGTTGACACAATGGAACATCAATGTACTCTGGGGATTGGCATGGCCTGAAATTCTTGATGATTTTTCAGCTTCCATGGTCCAATATGCAGACAATGGAGACCTTCTCCCACGAGGACCTAATATTGGAGGATATTCCTACATTATGACGGGAACTCCTGTGTCAAATATGCTGGTAAGTGCTTATCAAAAAGACATACTTACTAAGGTTAGTCCAAAACATGCGCTTGATGTCATGAAGCGCAATCACACGCCGGGCGGCATGATGGGAGATGATGCAAATGAAGTTTCTTTTTATATTGAAAATGGTTACGCTCCGGGGAATGCCGGGAAAACCATTGAATGGGCTTTCCAGGATTGGTCATTGGCACAAATGGCAAGTAAAATGGGACGTAAAAAAGATGCTGAATACTATTCGAAACGAGCCTCAAGATGGACGATCATCTACCGTCCTGAATTCAAATTGATCTTCCCGAAAATGAATAACGGAAATTGGCTTCATGATGATCCTCTGAGTATGGAGGGTTGGGTAGAAGCGAATGCATGGCAGGGAACATGGTCTGTATCCCATGCTATTCCGGAACTGGCGGAACTCATGGGTGGAACTGACTCCTTGTGTTCTCTGTTAAATTATGCATTTGAAAAGTCAGAATCAGATGATTTTGTATTTGGATATGGCAGCGGTTACGTAAGCTATGCCAACCAACCTGGTTGTTCTAATGCTCATGTATTCAATTATGCGGGGAAACCCTGGCTGAGCCAATATTGGGTGCGAAAAGTAAATGAACAGGCGTATGGTGGCACTACGCCAGACAAAGGATATGGAGGTCATGATGAGGATCAGGGGCAAATGGGAGGAGTAAGCGCACTTATGTCAATGGGACTGTTTAGCCTACGGGGAAACAATAGCATCAACCCAATATATGATATCACTAGTCCTGTATTTGATGAAATCATAATCAAACTGAATCCAGATTATTACCCAGGCAAAGAATTTAGAATAATTACAGAGAATGCAAACAGCGAAAATCCTTATATTCAATCAGCAAAACTTAATGGTAAAGGGCACCCTCATGCCTGGTTTTATCATTCTGATTATGCAAAAGGCGGTGAACTTCGACTAGTATTAGGAGCAGAACCAAACTATAATTGGGGAAAGTGAAATGAAAAAAAACCTGTTAAGTGGATTCTGTTTCAATCTTTTAAAATTTCCGTTGCTTATCCTACTGGGATGCTCAGATGTCGAGCCTCTTTTCAATTTACTTCCTTCTGATCAAACAGGTATAACCTTTTTGAATCGAATTAGTAACGATGATTCAATTAACGTTCTCAATTATATCTACTATTACAATGGAGGAGGTGTTGGTGCAGGTGATTTCAACAATGATGGATTAATTGATCTCTTTTTTTCTGGAAATAAGTCAGACGATGAACTATATTTTAATCAGGGGAACTGGTCATTCAAAAATGTCACTCTTGAATGTGGAATCAACAAGCAGGGTTGGTCAACCGGCGTCAATGTAATTGATATCAATCAGGATGGTTGGCTTGACATATATGTCTGCCGTGCTGGTGTGTTTAAGGATTCTCACTTAAGAAAAAATGTGCTCTATGTAAATCAGAAGAATGGCACTTTTCTGGAACGTGCGAATGAATTTGGTATTGCAGATACTTCTAATTCAACACATTCCATTTTCTTTGACTATGACCGTGATGGGGACCTGGATCTCTATGTAATGAATCATGGCAATGATCGCAAAAGAGTAAATACTCCGGTCACTTTATTAAACGATGGAACAGATGAGAGCGTTGATCATCTTTATTGCAATAAGAACGGGCAGTTTGAAAATGTTTCTATTAAATCAGGGATTATACATGAAGGATACGGACTTGGCTTAGCAATCCATGATATCAATGCTGATGGTTGGCCTGACATCTTCGTATCGAATGATTTTATTTTTAGTGACTTAGTATATATTAACAACACTGATGGGACATTTTCTGAAAAGAGCAAAGAGTTATTTGGGCACCAAAGCTATAGCTCAATGGGATGCGATCTTGGGGACATCAACAATGACGGACTTCTTGATCTAATGATTTTGGATATGCTTCCCTGGAGCAACGAACGGCAAAAAACTATGATGGGGGCCATGAATTACGACAAATACCACACTATCATTTCCCATGGTTATGCACATCAGTATATGCGAAATATTTTGCAATTAAACCTGGGCATGAGCCATTACAGTGATATAGGCAGGTTTGCAGGGATACAGGCAACTGACTGGAGCTGGACTCCTCTATTTGCTGACTTTGACCATGACGGACTTACGGATATATTTATCAGTAATGGCTACTATAAAAATATAACTGATAAAGATTATTTAAATTATAGTAATAACCTTTCTATGTTTAAATCTGCTGAGTTATCAGATAGCGCCATTCTTAGCTCCTTAGAATATCTCAATGAGGTACAACTTCCCAATATCGCGTTTAAAAACATGGGAAATCTTAAGTATTCAGATGTTTCAGCAACATGGATCGCTCCAAAATCAACTTTGTCAAATGGCGCAATTTATGCAGATCTGGACAATGATGGCGATCTGGATTTAATTACTAATAACTTAAACTCACCTGCAGGGATTTACAAGAATCAGCTCAAGGAAGATGCAGGACATTGTCTCAACTTGAAGCTTAAATCAAATTCGGATAATCGAAACTCAGTCGGTTCAATTATCAGACTTTTTACGGGCCCACACATACTTACTCGTGTATGGCAACCAAGTCGGGGATATCAGGGGAGCAGTCATGGTCCCATTCATTTTGGGATACACCAAAATCAACGAATTGACAGCCTTGATATCTATTGGCCTGATGGTACTTATAGTCGGCATTTTGACTTACCATTAGATACAACAATAAGCATTGTTCAACCCAATCAATTAAAATTAGTAATACCAAAAGATGAATTTGTGCTCAATTTAACAATGCCCGGGCTGGAATTCCACCATAGAGAGGATCATTTTGTTGACTTTCATATTCAGCCTTTGATTCCGAAAAAATTGAGCCATGAAGGACCGGCATTAGCGATTGGTGATTTAAATCATGATGGACTCGACGATATATTCATCGGTGGTGCCAGTGGCCAGGCCAGCAAGATCTACTATCAAAATCTTGAAGCATTTACTCCAATTACTTTACCTGATGATTCCTTGTATGAAGATACAGATGCTGTTATCGCAGACTTCAACGGTGATGGCAGGAATGACCTGTTAGTTGCAAGAGGAGGTTATGTAAACCTTGGACCTGCACTCTATTTATCAGGAGAAGAAGGTAAACTCTTAAAAGCAACAGGTTGGATTCCGGAATTAGAAATATGTAGCTCTACCATTGCGGAACAGGATGTAGATCAGGATGGGGATATTGACATCTTCATTGGAGGTCGTTTTACCCCTTCACGCTATCCGGAATCTCCTAACAGTACATTGCTGATCAATAATGGTTTTTCTTTCCAGGAGGCTTCAGGGTGGCCAAGAAAGTTGGGTATGATCACAGATGCCAAATGGATGGATGTAGATCAAGACGACTCACAGGATCTCATCATTGCCGGCGAATGGATGGCTGTCTCCATCCTCAAGAATCATAATGGATCATTAGAAGAGGTAGAGACCATATCCAATCTCAAAGGATTTTGGCAATCCATTTATGTCACGGATATAGACAAAGATGGTGATCCGGATATTATAGCGGGAAACTATGGAACAAACAATGATTTCAATGTTTCCATAGAAACTCCACTTGAGCTGATTGCAGCTGATTTTGATAATAATGGTACAATCGATCCAATTATAACGAAACAGTATCCTGATGGACGCTATCCCATTGCTCCCCGGGATGACTTGATTCGTCAACTTCCCCATATATATAAGCGTGTTCTCAAGTACCATACATACGCCAGGACTTCAGTCGATCAATTACTGACAAAAAATGAGCTCTCAAAAGCAGACAGATACAATATCAATGAATTGAGATCTGGAATTTTTATAAATCAAAATGGGGAATTTTTCTTTGAACCATTCCCATCAATGGCACAATTAAGTCCTATTCGTGCAATCGAGCAATTTCCATGTTCAAATGGATTTCCCGGTCTTATATTGGCCGGGAATGATTACCACATCGAAATACTTGAAGGTAGGCAGGACGCTCTGCCTGCGCTCAAACTGGAACAATCTAATCCGCTTAAATTTCATGTAAGCACTTTCTTCAATACTGAGGACGTTCGTCATATTGCTTCCTTGAAATTTGCTGCAAAGAACTATTGGGTATTGGCACAAAATGACGATAACTTGTTGATTCTCGAACAGTAATTCAATCTTCCTTCTTAATTTCATACACTCCTTCAAAAAGAATAGTTGGCTGATACCTTGTGAATCGATGAAAAATGCTTGATTTCATCGTTTTAATCTGAGAATCAAACCAGCGAAGATTCCAGTCGTAATCTCTCCAGGTCAACTCAACCCTCCCTGGAAGTTTCAGATATGGATAATAAAGATTCATATAGACCTTGCTGTTTTCCATATCAGTTAGAAGGATATACTCCGTGCATATGACTTTTAAATCACCATCATCAGCTATTACTCTATTTTGGCTACTCCGTAAATACTTCTCGATAGAGATATTATTGATGTCCTCCCTATTAGATACACCCATCAAAGACATAAGTGATTCTGAAGGCAGGGTGAACTCGTGATAAACACCTTTCAATCCCATCGTAAAGAAGCTACTTGTTTGTAAAGATGGACTTGTTGGTTTGACAGGATTGTCCCGATGAACAACCAACGGTTCTGATGTAATCTCCTGATTTTCCACCAGAGCTAATTGTTTGTCATTCAAATTCAAGTAACAAACTGTTGGTAAATCATTTTTGATTTCTTGAAATCGATGTCTGAAACTTAAAGACTTCCAATCCGGGTTAATTTCATAGATAAATTGATAGAGCACCTCGTATTTCATTAAATCCATCACATTGACAAATTCCCTGTCTGGAAGGGTGTTTCTGACAAGTTTACTTTTAGTCAGCCTCGCAGAATTCCCATCAACATTGATAATAAAGAATTGTTCAAAAAACGCCATATGGCTTAAAGCCAGTTTTTCGAGTTCTTTAATTGAGTAGTCGAAATGATCATTATGGGAAGGTTGATAATAAAGAGTCAGATCTTCCACCAGGATGCGATAGTTCATAACAATCTGGCTATCACTTATACGACCATTTACCCAACTAATTGAAACGGGGTGCGCCATCAGTGTATTGTACCCCAGGCACGCTATGACCAACACAAGAATTCGTATCATTTTGCTACACTTTTTATGGTATAAATCTCCCAGGGATCCAGTTGAATTTTACCGTTTAGAACTTGTCCTGTCTCTTCAAGCGGGCTGCTTTCATACAGGTTTTTCCCATCCATTTCTAAATTAATCAAATTTGTTTGATCACTGCAATTGAATAATCGCAACATCAATGCTTTTCCGTCCTGACTGCTTTTTAGTGATGTAGCGAATACTTCACTTGAACCTGTCAGTACGAAAGGTAATGAGTTTTGATGGGGTTTAAAACTCACCAAAAGAGGCATAGTTGCTTCCATTCCTCTTTTCTTTGCCTCAGCCGCGGAGTAAGTTCCGTGTGGTATCAAACTGTACCTATAAATGATTTTGCCTTCCTGGTATGCCTTGTAATTTACAAACCATGCGTTATTCATGACCCAGGCATACAGGTTTTGAGATGGCCTGAAGGTCTTAATCCATGGTCGTCGCTTCATATCTGACATCCATTGCTGACCACTCATCTCGCCAATTTCCCAAATAGGTGCGTCAACAGTGGTCATAGTAATGCCGAAGTCTTCATTAGATACATCAATAAATCTCTGCACGCTAAAAAAATTAAGGTTTGCACCTTTAAGTTGATTTTTTCCCGGTTCCAATACAGACCATGGTATATCCAATCGCACTTCTCCTCCAGGAACATCAAAGGGATAACTGAATCGTACATTTTCGTTTTCAACAACTTTGAGCTTATCTACAGTATTTTTAATATTAACGCGCTCAAGGCCCGCAATAACTTCAACATACTGTCGAAGAGAATTAGAACCCGCTCCCTTTGTTTCAACTTCTATAGCACTCAATACCGGACCTTGTTCAACCACCTGAAATGAAGGAGCGCTATTCCGTGAAAGGTTTTCCAGGATGTGATTTGAGTACCAATAGCTGTTAAAACCAAGCGTGTCATCAGCAATAAAATTGGCTGAAGAGCCAACATGCGATAAGGATTGTATATCCCCTGTTTTTTGATTAAGCTTTACTTCTATTAATCCATTAGTAAGATATATTTCACTTATTTCTACTTGATTCTTCCCCTTCCATTCGCCCTTTGTTGCTGAATATGTACAACTACCAAAGGCAGGTACATCTTCAGCAACAAAGGCTAATTCACCTGTACTTAATTTTTGTGTTGGCACTTCCTTTTTGTTTTCATCAAACAAACGTGCTCCTTTGAAGTTCAGATCTGCCGGGAGTTTTACAAGTTCTGTTCGAGCCCATGAAAGTGTATTGATTATACTGAATTCATCAATCAAATCTCCAGCAGATCCAAGTGAAATTGCGAGGAGTTCCTCGGCTATATCAGCTGCCTCTTGCCCATAACTCTTTTTTACTTTCCATAATTTTTTTGTCACATCACCATCAGGATCTGATTTACTTTGCAAAGCTCCCCAGGTATGCTCAGAGAAGAGCACAACTCCTTTCCATGCATTTATGAAATCCACTTTATATTTTTCATCTGGTCCATCATTCATAACTGTCAGCGTTTCTGCCTGTACGATTCGGTCAGCCGTCTGCCTGTTCAGTGAAGTCTCCGTTGAAGAAGATGCAGCACCGTCTTCCCAATACGGCGTAAAATCACCACTTGCTTCCGGGATAATATGCTTATATCGTTTTTCAAATTCGGTCATCATCTCCATGGTAGTTGCAATTCGGAACTTCGGCCATTCATATTTCTCATTCCAATCTCTAAAGAAAGCCGGCATGTCCGGATCCGGAGGGCCATTATCATTTCCTATATTGTATCGAAGCTGAACTATGTCGTATGGATAGCGCTGTTCTTTCAGCTCATCTAAAAAATTGAGTATCGGAGTCCCACCTGCCCAACTAATGTTGCCTGTACTCCATGAATGAAACCATGAATATCCATGCGTACTCATCCAAAACAGAAGTTTGTCTTTCCCATCCGGAGATACCCAGTAAAAAGGCACATCTCCCCATGCTTCAAAAGTTTGACCCACTTGCCATCCACCATGTGGCAGATGTGGCATGTGATTAGGGCCAACTGACAGATAGTCAATCCCCATTTTCTTTAAACCAGGTACAATTCCCCAGGTATAACCGGGCACATCGGTGATCATTGCAGATCGTACATCAAAATCATATTCTTCAACAAGTCGCCGGGTATAAGATGTGTTGTGGAATAATTCTTCTTCACGTTGAAGTCCCGTTAACACACTCCCATAAAGAGCATCAACTCCGATGGTCCCATTTTCAACCGCTTGCTTAAATCGTTTTTTTTGGCCATTGCTTGCTTGAGCAAGGTAACCATCAAGTACCCAGCTTATTTCAGCATTCCATTTATATTTTGACCCATCAGGAAAATGAGCAGTAGAATCAATCAAATCCAGAGCAAGATCCAGGTTTCTCCATTGTAATCGGGCGACTTCATCCTGTTCATGGGTAAACCCTATATCTACATGAGAATGGGGCAAAAAATATACCTCAAATTTCCGTACCGGTTCTAAAGTTACTGCAATGGTTTTAGTTTCATACCCTTCAACTTGAACCTGAAATTCTACATTTCTTATATCTGCAACGGGTTCGAATAGAAGATTGAACTCATTTTTGCCAGCATGGAGCTTGCGGGATAAAATTATTTTTTCCGTAGTGTTGATATTTACATTTGTAGGTATCCCCAGGTGTTCGAGTTCTACTCTAACACTTTGTTTAGGACCATCCTTGGTCTTTAAAATTGCAGCCTCAGGTATCAACTTGACGGAACTAACCACTGGATTCTGAATAATGTTTATGGCATCTTTTTGGTCGGATTTTAGATCGTTAATTTTGATGATCACAGCCTTTCCTTTAGCATAATTTTGCATCGGAAGCTTTAATATCATAAAACCAAAGTGTTGCCCATTTGCATTATCGGTAGTACTATGAATGAAAGAAATGTCTGCGGATTCATTTGCATATCTCCAATTGTAAGCCTCCCCCTCATCATAAGAGTTGATATCCAGAAAAAAGGAACCATCGATTGTCAGCCTGAACACAGATTTTTCAAATCCTGAGGTTTTGGGAATTGACGCCCGCCAGATGTAGGTGATGTATTCCTTTGTATAATCTTCCGGAATAGGTTCTGTTTTAAAGCTGATTTCAGGATGGAGGCCATTTTCTCCAACATAAAGGGCAATGAATCCTTTTTCAAGGAAAGGAAAGTAATCAATTTGAGTTCCTGATAATGGTTCTGCGAATCCAATAAAAAAATCATTTTCCACAGGCCACAAATTTTCCAGGTGGCTATTTCCTTGTCCATTAAGGTAAGGCAATACTGCTATTAGCAAAAAGGTAGTTAATATTAACTTTCTCATGATCTAAGGTTTTGGATAGATTTGCTCTCAATTAATACAATTGACATCTGTGATTGGACTATACATTCTATACTTTTGATAAATTCAATCAGAACTCTATAATCAATATAACACTTTAGTTTGTATATAAATAAACAGCAACAATGGAAAGACTGACATTACGGAATGAGTTTAAGAATTTACCCATGAGAGCTGGATTTGGTTCCTTCATGCAACCAACTCCAGAGCGCCTTAGATTCATCAAACAGTTGGGAGTTGATGACATTCTGCTCAACATGTACCGAAATAACCTTATTGATACTAACCATGATTTGCCTCTTCCAGGTAACCAACGATGGGAGTATCAAGACTTACTTCTACTTAAAAGCAAGATCAATGACCAGGGATTGAGAATGTTGGCAATTGAGAATCTGCCTTTCTCATTCTATGATAAACTCATGATGGGATCGAAAGGCAAAGAAGAGCAGCTGGAACATGTTAAGGTTATAATTTCCAATATGGGACGAGCGGGGATTCCGGTCCTTGGATATGCCTGGACTCCTTCCGGAGTTTGGCGTTCCTCGACAACTCATAAAATCAGGGGAGGTGCAGAAGTAATGCGTGTTGATCTGGATGACTTCAAAAATGCTCCTCTCACACATGGACGTATCTTCTCAGAAGAAGAGATGTGGGAAAATTATCATTATTTTATTGAAGGAGTATTGCCAGTTGCTGAAGAATCGGGTGTGACTTTAGCGCTACATCCAAATGATCCCCCTACCTCCTCACTTGGAGGAGTCCCACAGTTGATGAGGAGTTTTAAGGCTTTTAAAAAAGCTATGAATCTCGTGGATAGCCAAAACCATGGGCTTCAGTTTTGCCTGGGCAGCTGGTCTGAGATGGGTGAAGACCTTTTCGAAGTCGCAGACTATTTTGGTGCTTTGAACAAATTAATCTATGTCCATTTTCAAGTTGTTTCAGGTACAATTCCCCGGTTCAATGAAATTTTCATTGATCAACCTGGATATTATGATCCGGTTAAAATGCTTGCAAAGCTCATAGAAGTAGGATTCAATGGAATGATTATGCCCGGCCATGTACCAAAGGTCGAAGGTGATGGTCCTTGGAAAGAACGATCCCGGGCTTATACAATTGGATATATCAAAGGGATATTGGCAGCCTTGAAACAATCATGATTAAACTCAGAGGGCTAACATGGGATCATCCAAGAGGCTATGATTCAGTGGTCGCTGCAACGTCCGTATTTGAAAAAACACATCCCAATATACAGTTGATCTGGCGTAAACGATCACTTAAAGAGTTTGGTGATCAGCCATTGCAAGAATTTATTAAAGAATTTGATTTGTTAATGATCGATCATCCATTTGTTGGTGAGGCACACCAAAACCAACTTCTTGCCAGATTAGAACTTCTCCTACCGGAAAACTATTTATTTGAACAGTCTAAATTACATATTGGAAAAACATTCCAGAGTTACAACTATCATAATCATCAGTATGCAATTCCAATAGACGCCTCTGCACAGTTCAGTGCATTTAATGACTTTTCTCTTTCCCTGCATGAAATTCCTCAAACATGGGATCAGTTTATAGAAATGATGTCTCAAACTTCATTCTCAGAAAAAGTAATTTGGCCACTTTGCCCAACCGACTTTTGGTGTTCATTTCTTACTATTTCTGCACAATACGCAGGAAACCGCAAAGAGGTCTTCAATCCATCCGGGATTGATCCGGATATTGCCCTAAAGGCACTTATTTTGTTAAAATTTGCTTCAGAAAACATTTCACAGGAGAACTGGAAAATCAATCCAATCCAGGCATTGGAATTAATGAAAAAAGGCAGGTTTGCCTTTGCTCCTCTACTATTCGGTTATATATCATACTCACAGAAAGGTTCACCTATACAGTTTTCGAATGCGCTGGCTATAGATTCACAGAGCCCTGTTTCACTACTTGGCGGAGTAGGCCTTGCAATTTCAGCCTATGCCAGAAATAAAAAGGAATGCGCAGAATTTATGCTATTCGTTCTGAGAGATGAAATTCTTTCTGCTTGTTATATTGAAAACAATGGTCAACCATCACTTCTTTCATCCTGGAATTCGAGTGTGCTCAACAAGCAATCTAAGAATTTCTTTGCAAATACAATGGGAAGCATGAAAAATGCTTTTGTTCGTCCCAGAATCTCAGGTTTCAACAAGTTCCAGGAATCCGCAACCCAATATTTACATGAAAATTTCAGAAGAGCCAATGAAACCCGCCTGATTACCAATTTGAATCATTTATATACTAAACACTGTCTCTAAAACTTTTCTTCAACCATAGAAAGACCTTCATTATTGCTTGTAATTGTATAGTATTTACCTTGATAGGGCACATGATGCATTTTTCCCCGGATACTTCTTACCATACCAGGTTTATCCAATGGATTACCTTCCATAAATCGCGGCATAAATCCAAAGAATTCACGTAGCATAACATTGGCAAACCCAATACCTGAAGCGGCATCGCGTATATGCCATCCTCGTTCAGCACCACGTACCCTCGCATTTTTGTTTTCCTTATTTTCTCCCCATAATTCATGTGCCTGTGCCCAGTTACCTTCAAGTGTAACCGGATAAATAGCACGATAAAAATCCATTGCTTTCTCTGGGTAACCCATGTGATACATGGCTTCCATTGTATTTAATGGCCAACCATCATATGCCCCTAAAGGTCCATGATCTGGTCTGTCTGAATTTTCAGCTGCCGGATCCTTCAATGACTGGGCACGCATCCAGGAATTTGTCAGAAGTTCATCTTCGACAAATCCCAGCATTTCTTCTTTCATGTTTTCATCTAATTCATCCGCCATATATCTACCTATAAAATGGAAGTCAAGTGAATGTCTGATTTCAACCTTTTTATTATTTGGAAACAAACTATACCATGTCCCGTCTCCTGCATAAAGTTGTAACACTCGTTCTGCCATTTCAATTGCATCTTTTTTGACAATAGCTGCTTTGTCAGCATCTCCAAGTTTTTCATACATGCCTGCCAGTAGTTTCATCATTCCAACATAACCTGCATTAAAGGAAGGAACAACATGGATATAAGTAGGAACAGCTTCCAAAAGCATCCATGGATCATCACCAAAATCGGCAAGCTTGTAAATATCTCCTTCATAGCCCTCCTGATTTTCTTTCGAAAGATTTTGCCAATTGTATGCCATGTCGTGCATATGTCTGAGAACGGATTCACCCTCAATAACTTCCTCCAGAAAGGCATAATCCCCCGATACAACCAGATACTCATGCAACATTTGAAAGATTGCCCAATAATTCGCTACATATCCATTGCCAACTCCTTTTCCTCCCAGATAATCCCGGCCGTAATACTTATCTATGTTAATGGTAAGCCAGCCCTTCAGATTCTCCTTCATCATTTCAGGATCAGTGGTAGCACCAATTGTTCTCCAGGAAGTAGTGTCCCAGTAAAACATGATACTAGCTCCCCATCTTGGTCCTCCAGTCAAAACAACCCGTTTCATTATCGGGAAATTGGTGTGGGTGAGGTAAAGCATGGTCACTGCACTCATATAGTAGACTCGGTTCACCTTCGGTTCGCCTGTTTCCAGGACAGGGAAATTGCCCGACACAAAGGAATTATTCGGTGTGAAGAGTGCCTCCCATTTTTGTTTCCATTGATTTTTTACACTGGCAAAGGTATTCTCAAAATTACTTGACCAACTAGCCGTACTGTTTACCACTGCGTGAGCATCTGATCCAAATGACATAGAATAAGAAATTGTTTTTGATCCATTGGCTGGGATTTTAAGTTTCCAACTTATCGAACCACCAGCATTCTTCACGCTGATATCATCAGGTTTCTGTGTGAAATTGAAGGCTGTCAGAGCCGTCGAATTAAGATCTTTAACCAAAATAGAATTCTCCCCTTTAGATGCTTCGTAAAAGTTTGAACGCATGATAACACTGTCATTAGGCCAATCAGGGGAAACCGGGTTAATTCCAATGCTATCTCTCACTTTCTTCATTTCATGAAGGTTTTCGAGAAATACTGTTATAAGATCATCTTCAAATGCCTCTTTTTCATTTGCTCTCACGGAAGGAAATGGATACCACCATTGCCAATCAGTATCATATCTGCTGATGAATCCAATCACATCCAAATCAACGTCTATGGTGATCTCCTGATCGGTTGTGTTTTCAAAATCTATGCGCCATAAAGCTCCATTATCCTCAAAAACGAGTCTCGTATCAGATATGATATCGAGTCCGGGTAATTGACTTTTTCTCAAAGCATTGTAGACACTCCATTTGTAGTTTTCGGTTATTACAGTTTCACCATTGATCTTGAGTGTACCTGTGTGATATCCTCCTGAATAGGGTGGAACAGCCAACCATGAGATCGAAGTCAGGTCACGATTAATGATAGCCTGTCCTCTAAAGTTCCGCAGTGAAGGAAAGTTGGCGATGGTGTCAGCATGAATCCATACGCTGGACATCTCATCTAACGTAGGAACAAAATCCGTTGCTTCAGTCGTGGGCTCTTTGTTTTTACATGACCAAACGGCAAAAAATGTAATTAATAAGCAAATATTTTTCATCTCTTTTCTTTAATCATTTCCAATCCCTTTTCACTGCTGACTATAGTGTATAAATCACCCCTATAATTAATATGGAACATTTTCCCCTGGATGCTCCTTACCATTTGAGGTTTATCCAATGGGGAATCATTCATGAATTTGGGAGCAAATCCAAAAAACTCTCTAAGCATCAAATTTGCATAACCAATACCTGAAGCCGCATCACGAACACTCAACCCCCTTCTGGCGATCCGGACTCGCGCATTTTTGTTGTACTTATTGTCTCCCCAAAGCTCATGAGACTGCGCCCAGGTACCTTCCAGTGTAACTGGATAAATGGCGCGATAAAAATCCATTGCTTTTTCCGGATATCCCATATGATAAAAAGCCTCCATCGTATTCAATGGCCATCCATCATATGAGCCCAATGGGCCATGGTCAGGTCGATCAGAATGTTCTGCATCCAGGTCATCCCTTGATTGTGCTCTCATCCATGAATCTGTCATAAGTTCGGTTTCTACAAACTGGATCATTTCTTCTTTTATTTCAGTTGTCAAATCATCTCCCATATACCTTCCAAGGAAATGAAAATCCAAAATGTGTCGTATTTCACGCCTTTCATTATTGGGAAATAAACCGTACCAAACACCGTCACCTGCATACAATTGTAATACTCGTTGAGCCATTTCAGCTGCATCAGTTTTTGCTATTCCCGATTTTTCTTTATCACCAAGTGCATCGTAAATATCAGATAGTCTCCTCATCATTCCTACATAACCTGCATTGAATGACACTACAATGTGCTTATAATTGGGAACTGCCTCCAGTAATGCATTTTTATCACCACCGAAATCCGCCAATTTATAAAGCTCACCTTCATGCCCCTCGTCTCCCTCTCTGGATAAATTTTGCCAATTGTATGCCATTTCATGGAGATGAGTCATAATAGTCTTTCCATTTATAATTTCATCAAGTAAGGCGTAATCACCACTAACTACTAAGTACTCATGAAGCATCTGAAAAATAGCCCAGTAATTGGCTACATATCTATAGCCTATTCCATTACCACTCAAATAGTCTCTTCCATAAATTTTGTTTATATCGAGTGTTAACCATCCTTTCATATTTTCCAACATCATTTCCGGGTCTGACACAGCACCAATTGTACGCCAGGAGGTTGTATCCCAAAAAAACATGATAGAACCGCCCCATCCGGGACCTCCGGTCAGCACCACTCTTTCCATTGCAGGTAAGTTTGTATTCATTAAATACAACATGGTCATTACACTAATGTAATAGACCCGTTCTGCCCTATAATCGTCAGTCTCAAGCACAGGAACATTTCCAGAGAGAAAATTATTATTCGGAGTGAAGATCTGAATCCATTTCTCACTCCATTTCTTTTTAATGGAATCAAAAGTATTGTCAAACCCTTTCATCCAGAATAAACCGTCCTCAATAAGCTTCACTTCAGAATCACCATAGACCATAGCATACGTATGCTCAAACGATTCGCCAGCTGGAATACTAATTGTCCAATTTACAGTTGCTCCACTATTGAAGAGTTGTACTGATTGTGGTTTTCTTCCAAAATGGAAAGCACATTTTACAGGTGAATTCTGATCCTCAATAATAATTGCATTCTTAACACGTTTTGTTAAATAAAGTTCTGAAGAAAGGATTTCCATGTCTGTTGGCCACTTTCCTGAGGAAAGTCCAAGATTGTCCCGTACTTTTTCTTTTTCGTACAAATTTTCTTTAAAGCGTAAAAGAAAGTCCTTTTCGAAAAGGGCAGTTTTATTGCCTCTAATGGAGGGTAGCGGGTACCACCATTCCCACTGAGTATTGTATTTACCTAAAAAACCTACAACATCCTGACTGAGTTGGATAGTCAGATCTTCATCAGTAGTGTTCTTCATAATAACCTTCCACATAATCCCATTTTGCTCGAACACCATCCTTGTGTCACTATAGATTTCAATACCCTCATGATTGGCCTTTCTTTCTGCTCCATACGCATTCCAACGCGTCATTTCTGCCCGGATAATTTCCCCATCAATTTTAAGGGCACCTGAATGATATCCCATTGAATATGGAGGAGAATTGAACCAGGATACAGATGTCATGTCACGGTTGATTACACCCTGAGCCCTAAAATTCCGTAAAGAGGGCATAAAATCGATCGTATCTGTTGAGGACCAGACACTTGACATTTCATCGATTGATGGAATGATTTCTTCAACAGACGTATCCGTTGAAAGCTTTGAGCAGGATAACATAAAAAATCCAATGGTCAGAACAGAAATCCTTTGGGCTATCATTATCTAATCTTGTTTGCTGCCAGCTACCTTAATTCCAATCCCCCCATCCACACGAATCGCCTGTCCCGTCATAAAACCTCCTTTATCGCTTGCCGCAAATACAATCAGCTCGCCCACTTCATCCGCTGCGCCAATACGCTCGAGCAAATGCATGTTATTGCATTCCTCTAATACTGCTTGCGGATTTGGTGATTCCTTAATGGCACGTTGCAGCATAGGAGTATCAATAGTGCTTGGACAAATTGCAACACACCGTATGTTTGGTGAGTAATCTACAGCTATGCTGCGTGTTAGTCCCAACAACGCGGTCTTCCCTGTGGTGTATGCTGCTACACTTGATTGTGAAATATAGGCTTGTACACTGGAAACATTGATGATCACACCCTTACCAATCTTCTGCATGGATGGAATTGCTTCCTTACTGCATAAAAAGTAGCTTTTCAGATTGATATTCATGTTTAGGTCCCAATCCTCCGATGTTGTAGTGGTAACTGTACCATATATTACGATGCCAACATTGTTCACAAGTATACTGATCTCACCAAAATGGGCAATAGCTTTCGAAAATGATTTCTTAATCATTTCTTCATTTGCCATATCACATTTAATAAACAATACATCGTCTCCCAGCGCTTGAGAAAGTTTAGATCCTGCCTCTGAATCAATATCCAGAATAGTCACACGATAATCCTCGCGGATGAAAATTCTAACTGCTGATTCACCTATTCCATTAGCACCTCCGGTTATTACTGCATGTTTCTTCATAGAATTTTTATTTAAATGTGTGAAGCAAGTTTTAATCCTTTCACTCCAACATCAATCTTTGTAATATGCCATCTACCTAAATTAGCAATAAACAATTGATCGAAGTTTTTGCCGCCAAAAGCGGTGTTGGTTGGATTAGAAAGCGTATGTGCTTCCCAGTCCTCAACAAAAACGGTTATCATACGTTCAGGTGTTACTTTATAGATTGAATTTGGTGTGTAACACGACACATAAAGGTTTTCTTCATCATCAAATGAAATTCCATCAGGGATTGTTTTGGGCAGTGTACAATAAACCTCCCGGGTTCCTGGACTTCCATCGGGATTGATTGCAATACGCTCGATTCCAGGAAGGAATGAGGACACTATATACAGATGGGTTTCTCCTTTACCCAATGCTATTCCATTGGCAAATTCAAATAGTTCATCACTCCATACCTCTCCTAAACCATTTGTATCATATTTTATTACTTTGCCAAGCTTCTCCTTGAATTCACCACTCTCTGAAACATAGAGATTACCTTTTCTGTC
>CAYMFU010000059.1:0-36091 GCA_964389805.1 uncultured Roseivirgaceae bacterium
CCAAGTGCTAATCCGGATAACCTGAAGTTGAGTCTGTAGATAAATACTTTTTCCAGTATCAAATCGAGGTCGCGTGCATCCTTATTTATGAAAAATGGTTGTAAATTGTTGGTAAATATTGGGTATAGAGATCTCAGCTGATCACTGTGACCGACTGAAATTCCTTCTGCTCCATCCTTGGACCGAACCCTGCATATAAAACTATGTCCGTAGCGGAGTAATTCGAGTGTTTCAATTACTACTGGAGAACTAAACAATTCTTTTTTAAACACGGGCTGTTTAAGTATTTGGTCTAGCCTTGCATACCTATTCTGTATTTCATCTGAAATATGTGGAGATGCTGTCTGCCCTATGGAAGAAAGTGGCATTGTTGATGCCAATCCTCCGGCCAGGGTAGTTGATATGAATTTACGTCTATTGATATCCATGAAATGTGGTATTTAAATAATTGATTAATATCGCGATTCTGAAAGGTTTATTCATTTCGAAATATCTACATATTGGGAAGAAAAATGAATGTATGTAAAACATTCCGGTACATGTGAATCCCAGACTCCATGCGGGCTCCAGGCCCAACCTCCGGAATCATTAGCTGGTGGGGCTTCTTTATATTGATTAAAGCGGGAAAAATCCATGCGCCAGGTATCTTGATCCTTTGGTGGAAGACTTCGATTATCTCCTAAAGCCAATACCTTCATACCTGACCATGGCAGGGCTATTTCTACGGTCCACCCCCGATCCCGATCCTTGTCATTATTAATCGTACCGTCACAGTAAACAGCACTTTTTAATCCGGGGAAGTCCCAGTTCCAATAACCGATACGTGGCCCTCTCGGATGTGGCTTATAACCCACACCGTGAAAGCGCTTTCTTCCCTTTTGATCCGGGCTAAATTCTGGTAATTTATCATATCCTCCACTTTTGTACGATTCTTCCCAAATAAAAAATACTTCGTAGATGGTACCGTACGAATTAATTTCAAATTCGTAATAGGCATCCTTTCCCGCAATAAATAATTCTACATCATTGTCATTGTAGATCTTTGCATCTCGTTCTGTCAGTGTAGCCTGCAGGTTTGGTTCCTCTATCCAATACCCCACATAAAGAAATTCTTCATCCCACACCACAGCAGCCCTGGTATCATGGATCGTCTCAGCACCTGAAATCAGATCCCTAAACCGCGTTGATTTAGACACAGCCTGCCAGATTTCCTCATCAAGTTGTCCATCAATCTTTGGAGCTGATGAAATCTTGTACGCTGTATAATGAGGTATTTCTTCTTCATTACATGGAGGATATGCTACCAGATCTCCTGTAGAATTTGAGGGTATTTTTTTAGTCAATTCAGTTTTTTGATCTGCTAAATCGCTTCGTTGATCTTTTGGGCTATTGTCTTTACAGCAATAAAGGATCAATGCAATTAGAAGTAGTTTAAAATTCATATTATCTGGCATCAACTCTTATCATACCTGAACCATCCATTCCGAACCCAAAACTCCTCTTTCCACACATCGGGTATGGGTATTTGGAAAAAGACGAAGATTCTAAACAATATTTCTAAGTATATCAGCCGTTTGGGATCAGGTAGTCAGTACTTTGAGCTTTTCTTCAAACTGCTCCAATAAAGCATCAAAACAATTATCAATTTCATTCACATAATCACCCCCACCCGGAGGCAAAGAGTTGTTCACAAATTCAGCTCTCACCCTATCCACCAGGCTTTCCATCCGATGCATTTGAAGCAATCGCATATTGGACCGCATACTATGCCTGATCTGCCTGAATTCATCAAAGTTTTCCTCTTTCAAAGCTTTGGCCAAATTGGTCTTATAAGTTGAAAACTCACCAAGCAATAGATTGATAAGCATAACATACTGTGTTGGCACCTCCCCATACAGATAATCCACTTCCGAAAAATTAATTAATTGATCTTTATCAGACACGGGATCCAATTCAATAACAGTATTGGTCAGGGATGGTGAAATTGCCTCACGTAACAGTTCCTGGATCTTTTCGATCATAACTTTAGGATTGATCGGCTTACTTATATAATCATCCATTCCAGTTTTCGAAATGGTGTTTATGGTTATTTCAGATATATCCCCGGTGACTGCCAGTATCGGTGTGCGTTTATTCGTCAGGCTTTCAATCTCCCGGATTCTTTTAGAAGCCTGGAAACCATCCATTATCGGCATCTGGAGGTCGAGTAGTACCACATCATAATTATTCTCCACAAATAACTTAACGGCTTCTTCTCCGTTGGAGGCTAAATCCAATTCAAACTTCCAAAGGTCAGCATATCCTTTCATAAGAAATTGATTGGATGAAACATCCTCTGCATATAAGATCTTTAGATTCTGTATTTCATTTGTGATGGTATCGAGGGCTTCATTCTTTGTTGCTATTTTATCTTTATCTACCACTCCAAATGGTAATTCTACTGTAAACTTAGAACCAGTATTCAGTTCACTGGCAACTGAAATATTGCCACCCAGGAGTTCTATTAACTGTTTTACAATGGTAAGCCCTAAACCGGTTCCGCCATATCTTCTGGAGATATGGGTTTCCCCCTGGTGGAAAGGTTCAAAAATGGAACATAACTTTTCGGGAGAAATACCAATTCCCGTATCACTAACTTCGAATTTTATTCTAACGGTATCTTTATCTTTACTTAGAAGTTTTAGGCAAATGCTGATCTGCCCCTGGTCCGTAAACTTCTGGGAATTACTTAACAGGTTGTTCAGTATCTGTGTCAGGCGGCTATAATCTCCATTTATATATGAGGGGATCTTTTTATCGATGTCTAATGCCAATTCCAGCCTGGAGCTATCAAGTTGAAGCTTGTAGCTTTCGTATATATTCCAGATAAATTCTTTCAGGTTAAAATCAATATTCTCAAAAACCAGCTTGCCAGCTTTTATTTTAGAGAAATCCAGCAGGTCATTGATCAGCCTCAACAAATTATCAGATGAAAATTTCAGCGTATTAATCAATCTCAGCTGGTCCGGGTTTGGGTTCTGCTCAAGTAATAGATATGTCATCCCTATCACGACATTGAGAGGGGTACGTATCTCATGACTCATCATGGAAAGAAAATCTTCTTTTGCATTTAATGCTTCTTCAGCTGTTTTCCTCGCCCTAACCAACTCCATATTTGTGCGTACCGCATCAGTTATATTTCTAACGATGCCGATTGCCTCATCCTCAGTAATGGCGATGATCCTTGCTTCATAATTATTAACCTTGCCAGTTTCCTCAAGTTCATATTCACAGAGTTCAACCTTTTTATTCTGGAAGGACCGCTGCAGGCATTCATAAACATTCAAATACGCATTTGCCGGAAATGCATCTTTCATGTTCTTCCCCTCGAAACTCTTAATATTGAAGGTGGAATGATCAGCCGATTCTCCTGCCATAACCTCCAGAAAATCACCCAGTTTATTGATTCTGAAAAACTGGTCAGGAAAGGCATCAAATATAGCTTTAAAATTGACCAGTGCGTTTCGAAGCCTTTCATTGGAATCGATTTTTTCAGTAATATCAGTAACAGAACAAATGATCCTATCAGGTAAACCGCCTTCATAAAAGATCTTTCCCCTGGCTAAAACCCATAATGAAACCCTGCTTTTATGGATCATTTTAAAGGTTTCTTCAAAATAGGATTTCCCTTCCTTAACATACTGCTCTATAGCATTCTTCAAAGCATTCAGGTCTTTGGGATCAATCAGACGGTCCCTTAAAAACTGTTCATCAATATGATCCTCCGGATTATAACCCAGTAAACTTTTCAGACTGCTGTCAACGAAGAGATGTTTTTCCCTAAATGAGTAATCCCAGATCCCATTATGCCCCGCTTCAACTGCCAGCTGATAACGGTCCCTG
Organism: uncultured Roseivirgaceae bacterium; assembly: GCA_964389805.1. Classification (GTDB taxonomy): domain Bacteria; phylum Bacteroidota; class Bacteroidia; order Cytophagales; family Cyclobacteriaceae; genus JAGTVG01. Next base: position 3,883 of record CAYMFU010000059.1, read on the forward strand.
ATCTTTTCCAACTCCAGTTGATAATTTATTCGATCCGATATGTTTCTTAAATTCGCTATGGATCGTACAAGACGGCCCCGAGTATCATACTCACGTTCAACGTGAACCTCAACCCATGCCGGAGTTCCCGATTTGTGCATTATCCTGAACCTGTTCACAAGGAATTTATCGCGGTGTCGTAAACTCTGTTTCCAGATCAGTTCAAATGGCTTTCGGTCCTCTTCGTATATAAAATGGCCAAATTCCTTCTCATTCAGGATCTCTGCAGGTTCATAGCCCATTAACTGGAAGCAGGACGGGCTAACATAAATTATCCGGTTACCGGAATCAAGTTGGAGGATAACATCCCGTGACTGGCTAAGGATCTTTTTGTAGAAGTCCTTATCCCATACTTGATCTTCTTCCTCCTCTTCAGAATCGTTTTTTTCTATATTAAACCAGAAATACTTATGATCATTAAATTTTAATTCATTAACCTGCACAGAAAGTATAATCTTTATTCCTGCGGGTAGGTTATGTTCCCCTGTAATAGAGAAGGTATTTTTGGGGCGAGCAGGTCCTGTCATCCGGCCAAAAAAGGATTTAAGTACTGGTAATAACTCTCCTACATGTTTATCTACTACCTCTATGGCAGCACATTCCAACAATTCTGCAGCACGTTTATTAATTCCCAGTATTTGGCCAGTTGAATTCGTAACAATCGCTGAGCCTTGATTCGCTTCTATGAAAGAAGTAAAATCAATCATTCGGAACTAGTCTAATATTCTTATACATGTTGACCACTAACGGTCAATCTTCATTAATTGTGTTATTCTAATATTTATCTTACCTTTTATGATAAAAAAATATGCCTTTCTCCCAAATTGAAAGATAAAAAAAAATATAAACTCAACCGAATAAAAATTTCACTTTTTTCGGTAATCGATAATAGTCAGGCTTTAATTTTCTTTTCTTTTCCAGGGTATTTCCAGCCCATAATTAGAGTAGAACACACTGAATGATTATCTTTGCGGAAATTCGCTCCATCTGAAATGAGTAATAAAAGTTCATACAAAAGATATACAATAACAGCAGCCCTTCCATATGTGAATGGTCCGGTTCATATTGGACATCTCGCCGGGGTATATATCCCCGCTGATATATACGCTCGTTATCTCAGGCTTAAAGGAAAAGATATCCTTTACATTTGTGGATCTGATGAACACGGGGTTCCGATCACCATTCGTGCAAAAAAAGAGGGAATTAGCCCCCAGGAGGTAGTGGATAAATATCATGAGATCAATAAAAAGGCATTTCGTGATTTGGGCATAAGCTTTGACATATACGACCGGACCTCATCACCGGTTCATCATGAAACTGCTGCGGATTTTTTCAAAAAACTATATGATAATGGAAAATTCGTAGAGAAGGAGTCTGAACAATATTATGATGAGAAAAGCGAGCAATTCCTCACCGACCGATACATTATCGGGACTTGTCCAAGCTGTAGTTTTACAGAGGCTTATGGCGATCAGTGTGAACAATGCGGGTCATCTTTAAGCCCTTCAGAACTTATTAATCCACGGTCTACTATGAGTGGTGAAAAGCCTGTACTGAAGGAAACAAAACATTGGTATCTTCCACTCGAAAAAGATGAGGAATGGTTGTCTAAATGGATCTTAGAAGAACATAAAGAATGGAAATCTAATGTATATGGACAATGTAAAAGCTGGCTGGACAATGGCTTGCAACCCAGGGCCGTTACACGGGACCTGGACTGGGGTGTCCCTGTTCCTCTGCCTGGCGCTGAAGGAAAGGTCCTTTATGTCTGGTTCGATGCTCCAATAGGATACATATCAGCAACTAAGCAATGGGCAAAAGACAATAATAAGGACTGGGAGCCGTATTGGAAATCAAAAGATACACGACTAATCCATTTTATTGGCAAGGATAATATCGTATTTCATTGTATAATCTTTCCCGCCATGCTGAAGGCACACCAGGAGTATATTCTTCCTGACAATGTGCCAGCCAATGAGTTCCTTAACCTGGAGAACAATAAAATTTCTACATCAAAAAACTGGGCCGTCTGGTTACACGAATACCTGGTAGAATTGCCAGGTAAGGAAGACGTCCTTCGTTACACTTTATGTGCCAATGCTCCGGAAGCCAAGGACAATGACTTTACCTGGAAAGATTATCAGGCAAAGAATAACAATGAACTGGTAGCTATATTAGGAAATTTTGTTAACAGGGCCCTCGTTCTCACACAAAAGTATTTCGAGGGTAAAGTGCCGAAGAGATCGGACTTGTTTGATTATGACCTGGAGGTTTTAAAAAAGATCGATAAGATCCCTTTAAATATTGAAAAGTCACTCGATCAATTCAAATTCAGGGAAGCTTTATCGCATTATATAGAACTTGCCAGAACTGGCAATAAATACCTCGCTGATACTGAACCCTGGAAGCTTATAAAAGATAACGAAGACCGGGTTGGTACCATACTCAACTTATCTTTACAGATTGTAACTAAGCTGGCCACTTTTGGTGAACCTTTCCTCCCTTTCAGCTCCGTAAAAATATTTGACATGTTGAATATTGAGCCTGTTGGATGGGAAAATGCGAAAGAGGAGATCATCATCAAAGAGGGACATCAATTAAATAAGCCATATCTTCTTTTTGAAAAAATTGAAGACAAAGTTGTTGAAATGCAGATACAGAAACTCGAGAATACAAAAACCACTAATATGGAAACAGCGCCATATCCGCCGATAGGACCAGAAATGGTATATGATGATTTTGCTAAACTCGACATGCGTATTGGCGAGATCCTTTCGGCAGAAAAAATTGTAAAGTCAAAAAAATTATTGAAACTGAAGGTAGATATAGGAGTTGAGGTGAGAACTGTATTAAGTGGAATTGCTGAGCAATTCAGCCCCGAAGACGTTGTCGGGAAAAAAGTTGTATTGCTGGCGAACCTTCAACCCAGGAAAATGATGGGTATAGAATCCCAGGGAATGATCCTGATGTCTGAAGATAAAGAAGGTGTATTCCGGTTCCTGGCCCCTGATGGTGAAGCTGACAATGGATCTACTATCAGTTAATCCTGTATCTGTTTAAAAGATGAATTAGAGGATATCTTTATGAGATAATTTTCTCCAATTCAAGGCAATAGATATTAACTTAGTGAGTTATATAATAAAACAGGTTGTATGTTAAAGGTTGTATATTTATTTCTGCTCTTTCTGGGCTTATCAGTAATGGCACAGGCTCAGACCCAAAAAAAATATCAGACTACTAAAGGTGATTCCTATAACTACAGGTCTCAATATAATGCAAAACCTTCCAAAAAGGAGGTAAAAAAAGCAAAAAAAGCATACAAGAATAGCTATGCCAGGCAATTTGATGTAAAGATCGAAGAGTATGAAGATCGAATGCAGGCAAATGCTAAAAAGTATAAGAAACTATCACAGGAAGCTAAGAAGCCACAATATTCTGACCCTACTTATTTCGGACATAAAAACAAGCCTAGAAAAAGGAAACCCGGGAAGAAGAAGTTCTGCAAAGAATGCCAGATCGTACATTAGGTATTTACAGAATCACTCCTAAATCAGACCCTCCCAATTCTTCCATATTGCTATTACATCAGTGAAGAAAAGGATTCTACTAACTATCGCTTAGGATGCTATAAGAATCGGCATCTATTTTTAGCCACTTATTGCAAATTGTTGATTGCCTTATTTTTTCCAGCCCTTATTATAAATTGTTGATTGCCTTATTTTTTCCGGGCCCTTATTATATATTGCTCAATCCATGGCATCCTTTTAAAGGATTTTGAATATCAATCCAATTTTTAATACATATTATCTTCAAATTAAAATTCTATGTACTTAAATTAGAAGCCTCTAAATCATTAAATATGCATAATATAAATCAATATATTGAACATACCATCCTGAAAGCCAATACTTCCCATGAGGATATCGATAAAATTGTTCAGGAAGCTAAAGATTATCAATTCAAAGGAATTTGTGTTCCTCCTTTCTGGGTAAAGAGGGCCAGGACTGGCCTGGGAGAAAATGATGTGCAACTGGTAACAGTATCCGGATTCCCTTTCGGATATAATAAAACCGAGACCAAGGTATTTGAGATTGAACAGGCACTAAATGACGGAGCCGATGAGGTTGACATTGTTTGGAACCTGTCCGCCTACAAATCAGAAATGAACTGGGTTAAACAGGACATTGCAAAGTGTGCTGAAAAATTGCATGATCAGGGTAAATTTCTAAAAGTAATCCTCGAAACGGCCTACCTGAGCAAAGAGGAGATCATTGAAGGATGCCATATCTGTAAAGATGCTGGTGCTGATTTCGTTAAGACATCAACGGGTTTTGCTCATGAAGGTGCTGTTATAGAGAATATAAAAATAATGCGCACTGCATTGCCTTCCAGTGTAGGCATAAAAGCTGCTGGAGGGATAAAGGACCTTGAAACTGCTGTAGCCATGGTAAAAGCCGGTGCAGATCGAATTGGGACTTCCTCTGGCGTATCAATTTTAGAAGAAGCCAGAGCATCATAAAACATGACAGGGCATAAAAAGAATTTACAGATCAGTATTTCAGGAAGGGTCCAGGGTGTTGGATTCAGATATTCCGCCCTTCATAAAGCTCAGCAACTGGGCATCAATGGATATGTTAAGAATATGTATGATGGATCGGTATTCATCGAGGCTGAGGCTGAGGAAGTCTCAATGGATCATTTTTTAATATGGTGTAATAAGGGGCCGACCTTCTCCAGGGTCGAGAAAGTAAGGGTGACCGAAGGGATCATAAAGAATTATACTTCCTTCACAGTCAAACATTGATAAATATTAATTGAAATTTCCCTTTCTGTTCATCATACCCTCGTAAATGTCGATTGCCCTTAACAATCCTACACCTCTAACCGGCTATCTTTAATGCTATCCAATGCCCTGATATAAAAATTTATTTTCCATAATGAACCGCATTTTCCCAGTTTGGGATATGTAGTGTATGCCAAAAGCTCTATTTTGGCCATTTCAGGTACATTCCTGGTCTGGCACAGTTTTTACAATAATAAAGACAAAAATACCTCTGACAGATAGCTGTGATAGAGGTAGGTTTTAGGTTGGTTAGGTTGATATATCCCGCCTATGGGCGGGATATTTTTTTTGTCCATTTAAGACAAATCAAAGAAAGGCAATTGCTGAGGTATTGAACAAAAAAAAGACAGCTATCAGCTGTCTTCAAATTTGATCATGCGGTCTATAAAGTCTTTGATCTGATCTACCCCTAGCCGTTTGCCAATTATCTCTTTATCCTTATTTAAAATATAGATCATTGGAGTAGTCTTAATATCATATTCAGCCCTGAAATTACTCCTATAATAAGGATCAATACCATTCACCCAGGTTAGATCATTAGAACGTATGTATTTTTTCCATTTATCAATATCTGTAACCGTACATGCAGCTAAAACTTCTACATCCTTAACTTTAATCTCCTTATATAACTGGTACAACTGCGGCGTAACCTTTTTGCAATGACTGCAATCCGGGTCAAAGAAATACAGGATAACAAATCGGCTATCAAGATTGCTTAGTTGGATCTGTCTCATAGTAGAATCAAGCAAAACTATTTCAGGTGCCGTATTTCCGATCAGGTTGGGCTTTATTTCATTCACCCTTTTCTGAAACTTTTCTACCAGGTCATCGTCTGCCCAATACGCCTTACCCGTCAGATAGTAGTTTTCAGTAAGGTAAACAAAGATCTCTTCCATACCCATGACCTTTGAAGTCTCATACTTATTGGTGAGTTTAACCAGTACATATCTGAATGTCTCATTATTGGATTCAGTCATAGAAAGAAGATAATCACATGATACTTTAATGGAATCCGGGTGCTTGAATGTCAGGTTATCCATATAATCATCCAACTTGGGCTGGTAAAGCGGGGTTTTTAGCAATCCAGGATCTGAAAGGTCAAAATTATCGAAATAATGTGCCTTATAATAAAAGAACTGACGGTTTTTTGCTTCCGGATCATCGGCTTCATCCGCTGGAATTTCAGGCATCTGTGGTTTCTGCATAGCCAAAAGAAGCCGGGATGTAAAGGTCCCCTTATTATCTTCACTTAATTTTACCTGATATGAGGATATGTCATCCCTAATTCCGAGAACTTCAGCCCGTAATTCTTTCAATCGTGCTTCATCTTTTTGTGGGTCCAGCGCCTGCATCTGATCCGTCAGTATTTTAGACTCCGATTGTTTATCAGCCATGAGCCGTTGAAAATTATTGAATATCTCATTTTCCCGTGAACCTGTAACCTTCATATGCCTTATGAAATCCTCAGTATCCGTTTCCAGTTTAAATTTCGATTCGTTAGCTATTAATTCAAAATAGACAGAAGCTGAATAGATAAAGTATATGCCATCAGTTAATGGTTCAATTCCCTTAAAATGAATAATATCTCCGGTCCCGACTTTTGCAGTATCTTTAACAAATTTCTGATCTCCAAAATGATATCCAAGATAGGCTACGGTATCCTTAATATTATTAATTTGAATAGTTATATCATATCCTTCTTCAGCTTTTGAAGAAGTGCTGATTCCCAGATTCAGACTAATAGCAATAAGTGAGAAAAAAGCAATTAATGGTTTATTCAACATAGCTTATTATTTTTCTTTTGCAAATGTAGCCTTTTAATTATAATACCTCCCTAAATTAATTCACGGCTTCCCACAATATGGTTTTGCATAAAACGTGCCAGGATTCTTATTATTACCTAATTATAGGGGAAATAATAGAATTCCTCGAATAAATTTACTCATCGAGTTTTTTGACTTTCAGAGAAGTCCCTTCATCATTGATTACCTTAATTTTATCATTTTTCTCAATGTAATCTCCCCTGGTATATGCATCGAATAATGATCCTTCAATTAATACTTTCCCGCTAGGCCGTAAAACAGTGTAGGCGGTCCCGGTTTTGCCGATCATTGGTTCCTGCTTGAAACTTGAGGTGTATCCTTCTGAGCGTTTTTGAACAGCCAGTAATGCAATTCTTTGAAATATTTTAGAATTAGTGAGTCTTACGCCTCCTAAAAACATAATAATTATGCTGCCAAACAATCCCGCAAGGATGGTAGCTGTAGCCCTGAAGATCTCCGAAGCTTTGACGAATGAAAAATCAAAGAAATCATTATTCAGCATTACCAGTATCAGGGATCCCAAAGTTAAGGTTAGCCCGATGATCCCGGCGATCCCAAATCCAGGGATCACGAATATCTCGATAGCAATTAAGGCGATTCCTACTATAAACATAATGATCTCCCAGTTTGCTGCCAGACCATTTAAATAATAAGGAATGAAGTACAGGATCACAGCAACTATAGCGGCAAACAAGGGGAATCCAATCCCCGGGGTTTGCAACTCAAAATAAATACCCCCGATAATGATCAAAATCAGAATCCCACTTATTATCGGATTCAGAAAAAAGCGAATGACCTTCTCAGAAGAAGATAAGGTAAATTCAGAAATGGAGTAATCCGTAATACTGTTCTTTTCAAGAACCTCTTCTATAGAATTTACTTCGGCTTCACAAAATCCATGTTTAATGGCCTCGGAGGTAGAAAAGGTCAATACTTCCCCAGCTTCGGAAATGCTGTCAATTTCAATATCTTCATCGACCATAGCTTCTGCTATATTGGGATCACGATTATTTGCCTCTGCCGTGGACCGCATAATTGATCTCATATATGACTGATATTTATCGGGGGCAGTGGAACCATCCTGAATAACAACAGTGGCTGCCCCAATACTGCTCCCGGGGGCCATGTATATGCTGTCACATGCGATCGATATCAATGCGCCGGCTGATGCGGCATCTTTGTTTATAAATACCCAGACGGGTACTGAAAATTCCATTATCCGGGTTCGAATGTCATCTGCGTCATTCACCGCACCTCCATAGGTATCCATTTCTATTATTACAAGGTCTGCCTCCTCATCCTCAGCAAATTCCAAAGCCAATTTAGTATAGCGGTTCATCCGCGGGTCAATAACATCATCAATTTTCATAGTAACTACCTTCTTTTGAGCCTCCGTTATTGAAGTTCCCAAAATAAGTAATAGGAGAATGAGACTATATCGCACTTTATACATATGGTTGCTTTTTTAAAATATTATGAAAAATTACTAATAAAACAGTTGATATAAAAAATACCTTTCAGGTAATATTATCGATATTCAGATATAATTGATCTTTATTTATACGTAATTTTTTATATCTTAAGAAGATATCCTGGTTTGATTCAGACCTATTAAATAAAATTAAAATCAATTTTTGGTCACTTTTTTGCTGGTATTTAATAAAAATTTTGAAATTTTGCCCTCATGCAATATGCAACGCTTATTTTTACTGATCGGTCCAATTAGAAAACAAATCATTATGAATGCTACAAAATATGTACTGGTAATAAGCCTATTAATGATTATTATTTCGCTGACAGTACAGGCCAGAATCTCTCCAGCGGATTCCATTGGTTTAAGGACCATTAACCAATCTGCATTTCTGGTTCATAAGGTTGAAAAAGGGGAAACACTGTATGCCCTTGCCCGGAGATACAAGGTAGATGTACAATCCATTTTTGAAGCAAATCCAAGTGCGATAAATGGAATCAATGTCGGGCAAGAGATCTTAATACCAACCAAAATGGTTGGGGCAAATAATGGAGAAGACAACCAAATTCAGCAGAATAGCCAGCAAGATAACCAGATCGCTCCAGGCAGCGGGCAGGGTGAAAAGGTGGTCCATAAGGTTGTTGCCGGGGAATCATTATATGTGATCAGTCGAAAATATAGTGTAAGTGTTAATGACATAAAAAAATGGAATAACCTAAGAAGTAATACCATATCAGTGGGTCAGAAATTGAGTATTTACCCTGGACCGGAAAAAGCTGCGGAAATTAATAAGAAAATGGAGGTTATGGAAACTCATGGCAAAAAGATCCATATCGTAAGTGCAGGAGAGACATTATTCAGCATATCCAATAAATACAATATTAGTCAATCTGAGCTGACAGAATGGAACCGGCTGGAATCAAATACCTTAAGCATAGGGCAGGAATTAATTGTTGGCTACCTTGAAAAAGGCGATGAACAACAGGTTGTTATTGTTCAGGATATTAAAACGGAAGAGGAAGCTGAGGGCGAAGTTATAGTACAAACTGTGGAGGTGGAAAAGCCTGAAATGCAAAAAGCCGAGAATACCGGAAGCTATAAAAAAGTATCAGAAAAAGGCATCGCACAGGTAATAGAAGGTTCTGAAGCAACGAATAAGTATCTTGCCCTTCATAGAAACGCGGCTATCGGTACTATTATGCAGATCAAAAATGAGATGAATGACTTAAGTGTTTTTGTCAGAGTAATTGGCAAAATACCTGATACTGATGACAACAGGAATATATTAATAAAGGTTTCAAAGGTGGCATATGACAGGTTGGGGGCCATAAATGAACAGTTCCCGGTTGAGATCACCTATCATCCCTGATTAGACAGAATTCATTTTGATGAATGCTAATGATTCTCTCAAGGCCTTTCTTGATGAAAAAGTCGAGTATTACAACCAACCTTCTTTTATAGAATCGGATCCTATATCCATCCCGCATCTGTTTTCGAAAAAACAAGACATAGAAATCTCAGGATTATTTGCAGCTGTTTTTGCATGGGGACAAAGAAAAACCATCATTAATAAATGCAGGGAGCTGCTGGAGATGATGGATTATAAACCCTTTGATTTTATTTTAAACCACAGTGAGAAGGAATTAAAAGTAATAGAAACTTTTAAACACCGTACTTTCAATGCTACGGATACATTGTATTTTATACACTTTCTAAAATATTATTATTCTGAGAATGATAGTCTGGAGGATCTTCTTGTTGTGCATGATAAAAAGGAACCCATGGAAAACGCACTAATTAAATTTCACCAGACATTTTTCAGTTTACCTGAAGCCCCCAAGCGAAGCAGAAAGCATATTCCCAATCCAATTCGTAAATCAACCTGTAAGCGGTTGAATATGTATTTAAGATGGATGGTTAGAAAAGATAATTCAGGAGTCGATTTTGGGATCTGGGAAAAAATCAACATGAAGGACCTTATATGCCCTGTTGATGTTCACGTAGACCGGGTGGCGAGAAGATTATCGCTGATCAAGAGGAAACAAACCGATTGGCAAACCGCATTGGAATTGACGAATAACCTTAGAAAATTAGATCACAAAGATCCGGTAAAATATGATTTTGCCTTATTTGGTTTGGGCATAATTGAGAAAAACCTAGCCCCATGAATCCGGGGCCATACGCCACGCCTTAAGTCTATCAATCTGTGCTTCCGGAATCAGGTCATTTTGAATGCCTACGTCAATAAGCGTATCGTAATCACTTAGCGACAGATAGGGTACATTTGCTTGATTGAAATTCTGATTGGAGACGTCAAAACCATACGTGAAGATGGATACCATGCCCAGTACTTCCATTCCGGCAGACCTGATTGCTTCAACAGCCTTCAAAGAACTTCCCCCGGTTGACACGAGGTCCTCTATTACAGCAACTTTTTGATTGGCTACTACTTTCCCTTCAATCTGATTGGTCAATCCATGCCCTTTAGGCTTGGAACGGACATATATAAAAGGAAGGTCCAGCTCATCAGCAACAAGTGCACCCTGTGGTATTCCAGCTGTTGCGACTCCCGCTATTGCCTCGGTCCCTGCAAAGTGGTCTTTTACAGCAGAAGACAAGGCATATTTGATGTAATCCCTGATCTCCGGATATGACAAGGCCAGGCGGTTATCACAATATATCGGAGATTTCCATCCTGAAGCCCATGTGAAAGGTTCTTCAAGACTAAGTTTGATGGCTCCAATATCCAATAGATTCAATACGATATGGCGTGCTGTTTCTGTATTCGTCATCTGACAAAAATAAATGTTTTAATGGTTTATAATCTATTTAATTCTCTTAATTATACTATTTTTGAATTTAATTCACAGTAATATTACGGGTAAAGAAGATCTGTAAATGAAGATATTTATTAATGATAATCCGTTCAGGATTATTCCAGCGAAAAAGAAGGTCATATTAAAAAATTATGATACTTTTCTGGTTGAAGCCAATAACAAGATCGACTTCAATACATTTTCCGGTGATGTTCTAATTCAGCATGCTTCCGTTAAGGTTATAGATCAGTATCTGCAATTATTAAAATCCAACAGCAATAAAAAAATAGATTCTATCACTTTCCAGGTGGATAATTTTAAGGATGCTGTGGAACATATAAAAGAGGAATATGCTTTTATTGAAGCTGGCGGGGGTATTGTAGAGAAGAATGGCAATGTCCTTATGATCTTCAGGATGAAGAAATGGGATCTCCCAAAGGGCAAAAAAGACAACAAGGAGAAAATAAAAGATACCGCCGTCCGTGAAGTGGAAGAAGAGTGCAATATAAAAGTAAAGTTAAAAGATAAGGTTTGCAATACGTATCATACCTATAAACGAAATGGTAAAAACATTTTGAAGAAGACGAGTTGGTATAGGATGAAAAGCCTGGATGACTCTAAACTGAAACCTCAGGTCAAGGAACAGATCGAGGAAGTCCGATGGATGACCGCGGAAGAGATCAAGGGAGCCCTGTATAACTCCTATCCTTCAATCAGGCAGGTATTTAGAAAATATTATAAAGGTCTACAAAAAGTTTAAAGCTCATAGGGTAGAAATACACTTATATCTCCTTTATACCTGTGCACTTCCCTTATTATGGATGAATTTATAGCTGCATATTCGGGAGAGGTGATCAAAAAAACTGATTCAAGGTCCGCATTCAAATACTTGTTAACCTGAGCAATACTATTTTCATACTCAAAATCAGTGGTGTTCCTTAGGCCGCGTAATAAAAACCGGGCATCAAACTTTTTTACAAATGAAGCAGTAAGTTCATTATATGTTACCACCTTGATCTTCTCCTGCTTCGCAAATGTTTCAGTTACCTTTTCGATCATCATTTCGAGTGGAAAATATCTTTCTTTCTTAGTGTTCTGACCAATAGCTACAACGATCTCATCAAATAATTTCAGACCCCTGATTACAATGTCATTGTGTCCCTTGGTGAAGGGATCAAACGATCCGGGAAATAGGGCTACCCTTTTCATGATTTATTTGAAAGGAAGTTAAAACTTAAAAGATCAAAATATTGGTGTTCCGGGATTTCATCAAAAACATAACCAAGTTTCAATCCATTTGGTCTTTCTCCAAACTTCAACGTAGGATATTTTTTCTTTAGAATTTTGAAATGATTTGATTTCTTTCCCAGATAACCCCAGACATAGAACTTATCCTTTTTTACATTAACAGAAAGTTCATTAATTACATAATCAGCATATCGTATGTAATCGTCGAATTGTTTGACCGGAAATTGATTGTAAAACCTGAAGTTGCCTTTCTTAAAAACAGTTATATGCAGAACAAACCTGTCAAGATATAAACATACATTGGTGTCTTTATTTCCTTCAAAATATCTATTATATCCATTAATAAATGAGCTGCTTTGATGAAAGTATTGTATGTGTTTTGACTTATAGGTCTTATCAATAAAAGAGACCACCTGATTACTTACTGCAAATGCATTTATCAGAGAAAGGTCCTTGTAGTAGTTATGGAAGCATCCATGCTGATGGTCATCAAGTGGTGCATTAATCCGTATATAATCCTCAGTATTTTCTTCAACAAAAAGGTCTTTTGGGATAATTGAAAACCTTTTATTCTTTACAAGGACCTTAATTTTGTTCCAGAATCCGGCTAATAACAAGTGATGGTCGTCAAAGAGGCAGTCAAGGCATTCCACGCTTTCGATATGGCTGGTGACACCAGGCATAACATAATCTTCAATCAATAAGATACGGTCTTTCCTGGAATCAGTAATGCATAATTGAATATCACTAAACCCAGCCTGAAGCATTAAATTGTAATGCTCTAGATCATCAATGTTGAATTTGGGGTCCTTTGCTTTACGTAATAACCTGAATTGTGTTGAAGAAACAGTCAAAATTTATTCCCAATTTCCAGCAATGGTTACATCAGTTCTTGATCCTACTCGTAATGCTTTCTCGTTGTTGTTTTTCCTTCTCTCAGGATTAACCGGACTAACATCCTTAACTTCAAAAACATCTATCCACACACCACTTCGGTTAATTTTATCAGCAAATATATCGAATTTCTTGTCTGTGCCAGGAATGTAAGCTAGTCGTGATATGTCAGTAGTCATAGAGTACTTATGCCGCTCCATTTCCGCAATATTATCCCCTTTGTTCACTTTTGCGTTAGGACCAACATCTATCTTTGTAACAACCCCTTCATATTGTGAACGTACTTTAAGAAGTTTCTTAGGAGTCTGTAATGAATATAGTTGGTAATTTTTTGTGATGTTATCTCCAACTTTAAAATTCATGGTTTGAATTACGCCGGTATCGCTGGCAAGAAGAAGATACAATTCGGTAAATACAAATTCTTTAGCAGCCATATTACCAACCGTATCAATATGAAGAATTATTTCTTCAGTACCATATTCCTTAGGAATGATCTCTTCTCTTCTTTCGGTTATGTAAATCGTACCCGAATCTAAAAAACTAATAAGAGAGTCCCAATCTGAAGTATATTTTCCATGCACCAATTGATACGCTACTTCGGTATCCCGGATTAGTTTCAGTTTATCAATAATAGTGGATTCTGATTTTTTAATATAAGCTTCCTCGTCAATTACGGATTTTACGCTATCAACAAGATAGTAACCAAGGTAGGCAGCTACTAATAAAAATACGATAGATATTATTCTCGTTATCATTTTAATTGATTTTATTCTTGTGCAATAATACGGAATTAAAAAATAAAATTACAATATAATTAATTGGGATTTAAGTAAATTCTTCAAATTTTACATATCCATCAAGGTAAAGCAATTCATTTAAGTTCTTCACGATCCTGAGTACATAATGGAGGGAATCATGATCAATTTCCTTAATTTTATCCATTTCTAAAAAAGTCACTTCTGCAATTATTTGTTCATTTTTATTCATTTCAGGATCATATCCCCTTTTGAGATCTCCTTCTGAACGGCTTACCTCAAAAAAAAGTTCAATGGCGTGTAAAGGCGGATCAAGAAACTCATGGGCAAATAAATACTGTTCTACTTTTATCTTTAATCCGGTCTCTTCTTCAAACTCACGCTGTATGGTTTCTTCAGCACTTTCACCATATTGCATTCCCCCTCCAGGCGGTGCCCAAAGCACTCCTTTTTTGCCTATGGACCTGTGTTTTATCAACAGGATCTTACCTTCTTCAATTAAAATTCCGCACACCCTTACCCTTAACTTATTTCCAAATTTTTCAATTATCTTTTCTTCCATCAAAGAATTATGGTTAATATTCCTTAGATTAAAACATATAAAGTTTGAAATTAAATCACCGATTTGCCAAAAATTTCAGAAATACTTGAAAATAAATTCCCATATAGTCCAACCGGAGACCAGCAGGATCTATTTAAATTGTTTGACCACTTCCTTTCAACCGATGGGCCTGACACCTTATTGGTAAAGGGATATGCAGGGACCGGCAAGACTTCAATTATTTCTTCATTAGTAAAGATATTGCCTCTTTTTAATTACAAGTATATGCTGCTTGCACCTACGGGGAGAGCTGCAAAGGTGTTGTCTGTGTATTCCCAAAAAAAAGCTTTTACAATTCATAAGATCATTTATAAGCTTCAATTAGACAAAAATACAGGTGAGTTGCGTTTTAAAAGGGTTAAGAATTATCGAAAGAATACCATATTTTTTATAGATGAATCCTCGATGATCTACGATGATCAGCAATTTGGAAGATCAGGTTTACTGAAAGACCTAACCAGCTTTGTTTTTGAAGATCCTTCGAATAAAATCGTTTTTATCGGCGATACCGCTCAATTACCACCGGTGGGGCAGGAATATAGCGGGGCCCTTGATAAGGAAAATCTGGAATTGAGGTATAAACTTATGGTGATGGACCACGAATTAAAAGATGTAGTCCGTCAGGAACAGGATTCCGGGATATTGATCAATGCAACGGACCTGAGGGAACAGATCAGCGCCGATAATATCGAGGTTAAATTTAATTCAAAGTCATTCAGGGATGTATTTAAAATGAGTGGTGATAAATTGGAAGATGGCCTTCGTTACGCCTACCAGAAATTTGGGATGGAAGACAGCATAATTATTTGCCAAACCAACAAGCAAGCCAATATGTATAATCAGTTTATTCGAAGAAATTTATTATTCTTTGAAAATGAAATTGATGCCGGTGATTATATTATGATCGTAAAGAATAATTATTATTGGCTTGGTGAAGATTCTGTTGCCGGATTTCTGGCAAACGGCGATTTCGCAGAAGTCCTGAAAATCTCCAATACTGAAGATCGGTATGGGCTAAGGTTTGCTGACCTCACCCTCAGGCTTATTGATTACCCGGACCATCATGATATAGAAGCAAAAGTGATAATGAATACACTTACTGCACCAACACCTTCTATGTCAAATGAAGAAAATCAAAAACTATATGAAAGTGTGGCCAGGCAATATGAAGGGGTAACAAAAAAAGAGTTTAACCAGGCTATGGCAGAAGATCCATATCTGAATGCTCTTCAAATAAAGTTCAAATATGCAATTACATGCCATAAATCGCAGGGGGGGCAATGGCCGGTCGTGTTCCTTGACCAGGGATTCCTTAAAATGGAGACACTCGATATCTCCTATTTGAGATGGTTATATACGGGCATAACAAGAGCAACGAAAGAATTGTATTTTGTCAATTTTCATGAAAGCTTCTTTATCTAATGTCCAGGTTATCCGTATATTTATTAGTTGGCTCATACTTTGTACGATGAAAAACACATTGCTAACTTTTTTTCTGATAATCATATCCCTTGGGAATATCCTTGCTCAAGATGAAAATGGACCATCATTTAAATTTATTGAACCAAAACACGATTTTGGTGATATTATTCAGGGTGATGTTGTTGAACATTATTTTGAATTCTCGAATGAAGGGGATTTGCCTTTAATCATATCAAATATTATAACTACTTGTGGCTGTACAGCTCCTACCTGGCCAAAAGAACCTGTTAACCCGGGGGAAAAGGGTAAAATAAAGATTGTGTTCGATTCAAAAGGGAAAATTGGCAAACAGAATAAGGTGGTTACTATTATCTCAAATTCCAGCAATCAAAAAGACAGGTTGTTTATTATGGCTAATGTTATTCCCAATTCAGGATTATAGGTTATGTTCTGACTACCTGGCTCCAAACACACCTGTTCCAATCCTGATCATTGTAGATCCTCGTTCTAAGGCAATTTTATAATCTCCAGACATTCCTATGGAAAGTTCGGTAAGATCTATGATGTCATTTTGAAACCGATTGGAAGCTTTGTCAAGTAATTCTTTTATATAACCGAATTCTTTTCTTATCTGAGAGGTAGTGTTCGTGTAGGTAGCCATACCCATTAATCCAACGATCCTTATATTCCTGAATCCTGATCTGGTCACCTCATCCAGTAAGGAGATCAGCCCTTCTTCCGTCAATCCGAACTTGGTTTCTTCTTCAGCAATGTGTACTTGCAGAAGGCAGGAGATGATCCGGTTATTCCGGGCTCCTTGTTTGTTGATCTCTTTCAGTAGCTTGAAACTATCAACTGAATGAATAAGGTTTATAAAAGGAGCAATGTGTTTTACCTTATTGGATTGAAGGTGTCCCACCATATGCCATTCAATATCAGATGGTAATTGCGGGTGTTTCTCTACAAGTTCCTGGACCTTATTTTCACCAAAAACTCTTTGTCCGGCATCATAGGCGTCCTGAATGATTGCAATGGGTTTAGTCTTACTGATGGCCACTAATTTGCAGTTCCTTTCACCAATCTCAGTTAAATATTTATTTATATTATCCGCAATATTCATAATCAAATAATAATTCTATATTTACCCATATATTAAATATATTCATAAAAATAATTTGATATTTCCGTAATCATGTTTTTAATCCATATTATTTATTCCGGATAAACAACTTCTGGAGTATTATGAAAAACATTGATTCCGGAATTTTATGAAAATATATCTATGTTGTAATGGTTGAGCTTTTCAAGGGATTACTTTTTGGACTTTTACTCTCCTTTCTCCTGGGACCCGTATTTTTTGCATTACTTCAGACCAGTATTGAAAAAGGATTTAAGGCCGGTGTATTTATGGCCATTGGTGTTTCCTTAAGCGATTCATTTTATATGTTCCTTACCTATACCGGTGTTTCATTTCTATCAGAAAACATACAGGTAAAGTTTATATTAGGACTGCTGGGATCGTTGATCATGGTGGGATTGGGATTATTTACTTTCCTCAAACCTGTACCGAAAAGAGGCCTGAGGCGGCCCCATTTCGTATCAAACAATTACTTCCGTAAAATCTTTAAAGGATTCATTCTTAACAGTATCAATCCTTTTATCTTAATATTCTGGTTGGGTGTCGCCGGGATGATCACCATTGAACTTCATTATTCATTCGATCAGGCATTTCTTTTCTATCTGGGAGTGATCTTCATGGTATTAAGCGCTGATATAACCAAATCCTTCCTTGCAAATAAATTACGTGATATGATCACACCCAGGTTTATGAAAATACTAAACCGGTCTGTTGGCATAGGATTGATCCTTTTTGGCTTCAGATTGTTATATTATGCTTTCGAAATTAAAGCCCTGATGTGATGACATCAGGAAGCAGCTTGAACCTTCCCTGTATCGCCTTCTTCTTTCTTCTCCATATCAGAGCTTAATTCATCTTTTAAGATATCATCAAACTTCTGCCCGAGTCCTTTTTTATCTTCAGTAAGATATTCCATAATTTTCTCCGTCATCTCATGACCTGAGAGATTATGATATATCGTACCATTCTGAGTAATGGACATCTGCCCGGTCTCTTCGGAGACTACCAGTACCATGGAATCCGTTGCTTCGGACATACCGACCGCGGCCCGGTGCCTCATACCAAATTGAGCAGGAAGATCTTCTTTTTCAGTCACAGGCAATACACATCTGGCTGCTACTATTTTGTTGTTATGTATGATCACTGCTCCATCATGTAAGGGGCTGTATTTATTGAATATGGATAATATGAGTCTTTTGGATAAATCGGCATTAATAACATCCCCGGATTCAGCATAAAATTTCAGTTCAGTATCCCTGGAATAAACAATAAGCGCACCTGTGTTGGCCCCCCCCATGGATTTAGCCGCTTCTACCACCTGATTTACTTTCTCCTCAATATTCTCATCGTGCCCCCAGAATCCTTTAAATATGCTTTCCCTGTTAAATATTGGTGTTTTCCCCAGCATGAGAAGAAACTTCCTTATTTCCTGCTGAAAGAGTATTATAACAGCAATTACACCAACGCCCATGAACTGGTCCAGGATGGAGGATAATAGATCCATATCGATAGCCCTGACCAAGAGGTATATCAGATACAGAAACAGGAAACCGAGGAATATCCTGATGGCTACGCTTCCCCGCATCAATTTATACACCTGAAATAAAAGGAAACTTACTGCAGCGATGTCGAACAAATCAACAAGTCGCACGTCAAGAAATCCTATTTGAATCAGATACATTATAATTAAAGCTTTGCTACTAATTTAACAACTTCTTTTGCTTCCTTTATATCATGTACACGCAAAATTGATGCCCTTTTTAATAAAGACACAGTATTTAACGCGATAGTTCCATTAAGTGCTTCCGATGGTTGAACTTCCAATAATTTGAAGATCATTGATTTCCTGGATAAGCCAACAAGAAGCGGATACCCCAATACCTCAAAATACGTAAAATTTTTGAGTAATTCATAATTTTGATCCAGTGACTTCGCAAATCCAAATCCCGGATCTACTATAATATCATTGACCCCTGATTCTTTAAGTTCGCATATCTTACCTTCGAAATAATTGATCATATCTTTGAAAAGGTTATCATAAGCGGTCAGCGAATTCATGGTTTTTGGATTTCCTCTCATATGCATCAGAATATAAGGTATCCTGATTTCAGAAATTGTATTAAACATCTGATCATCCATTTGTCCGCCGGATATATCATTGATCATGGATGCTCCTTCATCATAAGCCAGTCTTGCAATGGAACTTCTGAAAGTATCTACAGATATCAGGGTTTCAGGGAAATTTTTCAGGATCACCCGGATCGCCGGCAATACCCTCTCCCGCTCCTCCTCCTCAGCAACATAGGCAGCTCCCGGCCGGGTTGAATATCCTCCCAGATCTATAAAATCCGCCCCCTCACTTAACATGATCTCAACCCGTTTTTTTATCTCATCATCCCGTTTAACCCGGCTTTTATGATAAAAGGAATCGGGGGTAAGATTAACAACACCCATGATCCTGGGACTATCCAGGCTATAAAGCATTCCCCGTATATTGAGTGTTTTTTTTACTGAAAATAGTGTATCTTTCACCCCTATATCTGATGATCTAATTTAACTGCAGAATAATATTGAATTCAAATACCATCGACGAATATAAGGAAGTAATTAAGGGTTGCAAAGAAGTTTTTGTAAAGAAAACAAAGGACTATGGAACGGCCTGGAGAATTTTAAGGCTTCCATCAATTACCGACCAGATCTTTATTAAAGCCCAACGTATCCGGTCAATACAGGAAAAGGGTCAGCAGAAGGTGGATGACGATATCAGATCCGAGTTTATTGGCATCATAAATTATTGCATTATTGGCATGATCCAAATAGAGCTTTCGGACAACCAGGAAGAAAATATTCCGGTTGATCAGCTTGTCGGTTTATATGATGAGGCAGTTGATGGCACGCTTAGGCTCCTGGAAGATAAAAACCATGATTATGATGAAGCCTGGAGAGAAATGAGGATCAGTTCCATAACTGATATAATTTTAATGAAGATACTCCGCGTAAAGCAGATTGAGGACAATAAAGGAAAAACTCTAATATCGGAAGGCATAAAGGCAAACTACCAGGACATGATGAATTACTCTGTATTCTGTCTGATAAAACTTAATTAAATCTATTCATGAAAATTCTGGATAATTTTTTAAAATACTTTGTAGGCATCTTATTTATATTTTCCGGCCTGATCAAAGTGAATGATCCTATTGGAACTTCCATAAAACTAAAGGAATATTTTGAAGTATTCGCCAGTGACTTCGCTCCTTTTTTTAAGGTCTTCATCCCTTATACTCTTGTATTGGCTGTACTTGTTGTAGTCCTTGAAGTAGTACTGGGAATAGCCCTGCTCCTTCATTACAGGATGAAATTAACCTCATGGCTCTTCCTGCTTTTGATTGCATTCTTCACCTTTTTAACCTTCTATTCAGCATATTTTAATAAAGTTACTGAATGTGGATGTTTTGGAGATGCTATTCCATTAACGCCCTGGCAATCTTTTGCCAAAGATGTTGTATTATCGGTCCTGGTTATAATGATCTTTATCCGTCGCAATCATTTCAAGCCTTTTATGAAGGTCAGAACAGGTGATATTGTGATAGGACTTTCATTTGTAATTAACATTTATTTATCTATACACGCCATCAATCATTTACCATACATCGATTTTCGACCTTATAAGGTTGGGAATAATATACCAGAATTAATGGCCCCTTCTGAGCCTTACCGATATAAATATATCATGGAGAAAGATGGTGAAGAGTTTGAATTTGAAAATTATCCAACGGATACAACCTACAAATACAAGGATATGATTGTTTTGAATCCGGAGGCCCAGCCAAAAATTACTGATTATCATATATGGACCGACGACGGGGAATTTACAGAAGAATCATTTATTGGAGAGAAATTGTTTATCATCTTTTACGATGTATCTAAATCAAAGACCAGAAACATGGATAAGATCAATGAACTTGTAAATTCTGTGGAAGGCCGTGTTGAAGTCTGGGCTCTAACTGCTTCTGCCGATACTGAATTTGAAGCGTTCCGGCATGAATACCAATTGGCTATACCATATTTTTATGCTGACATGACCGTTCTGGAGGCTATCATTAGGTCTAATCCCGGACTGTGGCTTCTGAAGGACGGTGTTGTCGCAGGCAAATGGCATCATAATGATGTGCCTGATGCCGAAACTATTATTGACCTGCTTGAATAATGATCCGTTTTATATCAAAACGTCTTGCATACGGTTTCTTAGTCCTGTTTGGAGTTATAATTGTTGTCTTCTTTTTATTTCATGCTTTACCTGGAGATCCGGTAGCTATGATGGCCGGTCAACGGACGGATATAGCTACACGGGAATCAATCGCCAGGGAGCTGGGGCTGACAGAACCGCTGCATATACAGTTTGCATTATATGTGAATGACCTGTCACCACTATCAATTCATCAGGATAATGATTCAAACCAGGAAAAATATGAATATCGGAAGCTTTTTCGATTGGCGAACGAAAAGATACTTGTGATAAAAAGACCTTATCTAAGAAGATCTTTTCAATCCAATAGAAGGGTAGATGAAATTCTGATAGGGAATTTGGTAAATACTTTCTGGCTTGCATTAGCTGCAATGATACTGGCAACTATTTTAGGCATATTTTCGGGGATCATAGCTGCCCTTAATCAGAATACCTGGCTAGATCATTTAATAATATCTGTTTCTGTTATGGGAATATCAATCCCAACTTTCCTCTCAGCAATACTGTTTGCCATTATTTTTGGGTACTATCTTAGCGATTATACCGGGCTGAACCTTACCGGTCAGCTATGGGAAACAGATCCGTTTCATGGCAGGCAACTCCACCTGGAAAATATAATTCTTCCTGCAATCACTTTAGGGATCAGGCCCTTGTCCATCATTGTCCAGTTAACGAGAAGTTCCATGTTAGATGTACTATCAAAAGACTACATACGTACGGCCAAAGCAAAAGGCTTAAGCAGGTTCCTAACTGTTTATAAACATGCGCTAAAGAATGCCCTGAATCCGGTAATAACAGCAGTATCAGGATGGCTTGCCTCCCTGATGGCCGGAGCCTTTTTTGTCGAGTATATATTCGATTGGAAAGGATTGGGCTTTGTGACTATAAAGGCTGTTCAATCATTAGATTTCCCGGTAGTGATGGGATCAACCTTAATTGTGGCCCTGATTTTCATACTTATTAATATCTTTGTCGATATTCTGTATGCGGTTGTTGATCCCCGCATCAGATTAACTGATTAACCCCATTATATGAAGATTTTTCTTACAGGCATGCCTGGCTGTGGCAAATCGACTTTTGGACGAAAGGTAGCGCGGGAACTGAATTTAGACTTTATTGATCTTGATAAGGAGATTATAAAAAAAGAAGAATTATCCATCACGGAAATATTCGAATTAAAAGGGGAGGATCATTTCAGGAAGATTGAGAGCGAGTTGTTAAAGGATATTTCCATGGCAAATGATAATTTTGTCCTGGCTACCGGAGGAGGTGCACCCTGTTTCTATGATAATATGGATTTTATGAATGATCAGGGACATACTGTTTTTATCGATACTCCGATTGATACCTTACTTGAAAGATTAAGTTTGAGTGGGATCAATAAAAGGCCTTTGATCAAAAAAATGGGGGAAGATAATTTATTGGAAGGCCTTACAGAAAAATTAAACTACAGACTCCCATTCTATAAAAAGGCTAAAAACATTTTTAATTATAATATATCTCTTGAAACAGACATTATAAGACATTTTAAGTCCGGAACGTTCTGAAAGATCTGATTTTTCCGGAACTTCTTGAAAGATCTGACATTTCCGGAATCCATACAGAAGATAGATTTTCTTCCTTATTAAGATCCCGGATTGAAAGATTTACTCAGAGATTTTCTATATTTTTATCGTCACTCTAGAAATTCAATTCAACTTTTGCTCCAACTGCTTCCCAGCGTTGATCCATGTCATTTACATCAGACACGAGTGCTATATAGGGTTTATGTGGATCAAGTATTTTCAATTCTATCTTTGCAGTTCTCGAGTTATTTTGATTTAGGCTTATACGATTATCCTTTACCGGATTCTCTAGATTAAACATCATGAATGACAAATCCATATCTTTCTTAGCGTTAATCATGCAAACGATCTCGTCTGAATCAGCATTTGTCCTTTCAAAACTTATATTAACAGGTGCCTCCCGGACTTTAACTGAAACGATATCCGGATCACTTAGATAAACAGCCAGAGCGCCCATAAAACGATTTACGGGTTCAACCCAAATTTCTTTATAGGTAGCCGTATTGGTGGCTGACCACTGCGGGTCATCGCCTGACATGCAATCCATGCCCACGGGCAATGCACCAACGAGATCCTTAAGACAATAGGCGAAATGAGGTGCGAAATCATTTCCTTCTCCATACATCAGGCTTTGTGAAAATGGATTGGCACCAAATAACCATTGAAACTGCTTGCCGGCGAGTTGCATACCTTTCGCATCTTTTCTAAGTCGGGATGCTTCTGCAAGTGCCCAGGTACTTGACATATGAATATTTGTATTTCCATGGAAGAGGGCATCATAATAAATTGGAAAAGTTCGTAATACATACCCGTTACCTATGCTGGTCCCATCCATAAATTGTCGCATCATATCTTCCCTCTTACTATCCTCCTCAATGGCCTCAACTTCTGATTTTTTCCACACTGAATTAGGTAAAAGGTTGAATGGTTGTGCTATTTTACTTCCTCGTTTCATGAAGAACTCACTATGAAGAGTTGCGGTGGTATACCATTGCATCCAGTCTTTATGATCCGGCATCTTTTTACATAATGAAGCCAGGGCGATAAGTGGTGCTTCTTCAAAAGCAGCATGCCGGTTATGGATCACTTCTTTCTTGTCTGAAGAAGTATAAAAGTATCCAGTTATTGGGATATCATCTACAAATTGCTGTTCCTGACATTTAACGAGTAAAGAACCAAAATTCACGGCATGTTCAAGGTATTCTACGCTCCCGGTCATTTCAGCAAGAAGCAATGAGGCCGAAGCACCCCAGGATGCTTCCCTGTAATCTGCTTCGTCCCAGGCATCCCGACTGTTAAATGCTGCCTCCCAATCTTCATCGGCGGCAACTGCGCATTGTTTTGCCAACTCAGGATGCGAGTCTTTAAGCATCATCGCGGCTTTAGCCTGTACTGTGGCAGCCAGGAAATTTTCCCAGGGGACATTCATTGCAGGACTTACAACATCATCAATAGTTCCTATTTCATTGTCAGTATAGATCCTCATAACGCTGAAACTCATATGGTATCCATCTCCAAATCTGGTTTTAAGAAGCCATTCTATGCCCCAGGCTAATTCATCCCGTATGCGATTTGATAATTCTTCAAACTCAGTCTTATCCTCAAGTCTCTCCAGATTCATCATCATGGCCAGGGAGGACATTGCGGTTCGCCATGATCCCTGGGATAAATCACCAGCATCATGCCAGCCACCGTTTATTACCTTTTTAATATCCCCGTAGAATCCCTGCCAGTCTTTATGGCATTCCAGGTGTACACCAGGTACATGATACCCGCAACGCTGGCAAAAAAAGAAATTTATTGTCTTGAACAATGGCTGGATCCAGATACCCCTATCAACTGGAAAAGGATTGGATATTCTTTCTCCATATTTCAATTTAAAAACTCCACTTTCATCAAAGGCTGAAAAATCGAGTGCCTGGAAAGTTCCCTGCTTATTGCTGATCGCAGCCACATTGCCTTTGAATACCACTTCATCATGTAAATTCACAACCTCAAAAATATCCCCACCTCTAAATCCTGCGAATGCAACTTTTGCCTGTTCAGGTAAATAACCAATATGACTGTATGAAAATTTACCACGTTCAACTTCCCAGCCTTCATACATATCAGTTTCAACCGCCTGAATCTCCAGTTGGTCGATATCGTAGGTTACTATCCCCTCTTCTTCCGGATTATGGCCTCTGAGCATCTGATATATATTGAAATTGGTGACCTTATCCCTTTGGAGATGAGGAATTTCAAACATCACATGATTCCATTCACCAGGCTTAAGATCCTGTACAAAATGAGAGATCCCGTTATAGTCGGTGGCTGTATGTATTGCATCTTCGCAAGTCATTCGAATATAAATGCAATACGTAGGCATTGTTGTAGGATGGACGTAAATCCAAAAGGAGATCCGGTTATATTCAGTCCAGTCTTGCGGATCATTAAAAGTGAGTCCAATATAAGTACTTCCTCCTTGTCTGCCATTGAAAGAATTCCACTCACTTCTGTTCTTTTTATAGTATTCTTCATCTCTAAGGGAAGTCCTGAATCTGAAAGAACGGTTCCCATCACGGGAGCGCTCATTTGTATAACTCATCTCGCCAATCCCACTTACTTGCCAGCCTTTTTCAGTTTCAAAGTCATCAATTAAGCTTGATTTTATGACCGTTTTTTCTTTCCATCTGGCCATCAGGGCCCTTTCCTCATCAACTTCAAGGGGAAAATCTTTGAATACAAGAGGGCTTTTATCAGGATCTGTCTGACTTTTATCTTTATCACAGGAATAGAGCAGGGAACATAATGTGAAAATGAATAGAATGCGTTTCATAGTTTAAAAAGTTAGTATTATAGTTTAGCTATTGTAATACACAAATTACAAAATCTTACAAACTATAGTTCATAATTGCAGGATAAAGCTGGTTCGAAACAAAAAAAATATGATTATGAAAGAACCATGTATATTCTAATTACACAAATTAAAGCTGTTTGAAGTTTGATCCTTAATAAGAATAGCTTATCGTAGAGGTATTAAAAGAAAAATCCGCCAGTAAGCACAACTCTTGTCGAGTTATTATTAATGTCCGCAACAGGTGTTGGGCCAATCCCCTGGTCTTCATAAATGACGTAAGGTATCCTAAGGCTCTGGTAGGTAGCATATAATACAGCCATATCAATGTAAAACTTCTTCTTTCTATATCCAAAGCCTGCAGAATAAGTGGATTTGGCTCTATTTAGTTCCTCAGTATCTTTTAGAGGATTACTAAGGTAGTTATATCCTGCCCTGAACCTGAAATCTCCGGTTCTGAATTCGCCGCCTAAGCGGTAATTAATAACTGATCTGTATTTCTCTTGTATTTCGGCAGCTCCATCGTTCAATCCCCCCTGGTCAAACCTTAACTTAATGTTGCTATAATCCACCCATTCCACATCAGCAGAAAGAAATCCATTTTTATTAAAAAAGAAGGCTAAACCCGTGTTAAGTCGCATAGGAGTTACCAATGAATAATTCCAGTCATCAGGATTTTTGCTGGAGCTTTGATCACCTGTAAAACTCGGATCATCTCTATAATAATCCAAAGAAGACTCATTCCAGATGCTGTGCATTGAGGTTTCATACTTATCTGTGAGCGTATAGGATGTAGGTGTGACGTACGACACACCTATTGTGAGCTTGTTTATGGGTCGCACAACAATACCGAAAGTTCCATTTACGCCGGTACCACTTATATCCTGTTTTTCAAAAAGTGTATAATTATTAAGAATGCTTTCAGGATATCTTACTTCAGAATAGGTCTTCTCATTTTTATACCTTATAGACATAACCCCCAGGCTGAATCCAAAATAAAACCTGTCGTTAATATTTCCTCCGTATGAGATACCCCATTTGTTGATCGATCCTGAAGTTTCTATGATTTCCTGTTGATCCACTGGCGTATCCGGAGAAGCGTATTCTACAAAAGTATCCCATACATTGTATGTCGTATCCCCATTGCTATCAACTGAAAAATCATTGATCAGGTAAGTTTCATAGGGAAGGTCAACTAGGTAATAATCCCCTTGCTGAGCTTCGTTTGTGTTGGCAAAATCAAGCACAAAGTCCAGATAATCATTATTTATGTTGGTGCCTTTGTAAACTACTTTATTGCTAAAGTCATTTTGCCGGTTATAGGAAAATCCGAAAGTGCCACCTTTCCAGGAACCAGGAATATTGTCTGGTCTTTTGCTATTGAGTACTACACCTACATTAGCAAGTCCAAAATTTGAACTGGAGGCATTTGTAGTAACATCCAAATAAGTTGAACTAGTTGAATTAAAGCCTGCTATTGGGCTAATACTTACTTCAGATCTATTGTAAAATCCGAGTCCGGCAGGATTAGATGTAATTGAGGAGAGATCTCCTCCCAATGCAGTATTTGCCTCTCCAATGCTCCGGACCCTGGCTGTACCTCCATAGTTTGTCTGGCTGAATAACAATCCCAGTGCTGCTGGCGTCACCTGGGCAAATGAGGGGCCTAAAATAAATACCCCTCCTATGCTTAACAATATAAGCTTAAACCACTTTTCCATTTTTTGTGATAATCTATCTGGATCAGATAATCCTCTTTTGACTAATTTTAGTTTCCTCTTCCACTTCTTGTTCCACCCCCACTGGAGCCACTGCTACGTGAGCCACCTCCTGAAATAGAACCTGAGGAACTACCACTGGAAGAAGACCTGAAACTTGACCCTGAACTTCCAGAATAACTGCTCCCACTGGACCTTTGAGGTTTATAACTGTTGCCAGAGGACTTTGATGACCTGTAGGTTCCACTGTTGTTCCATGATCGACCTGAGCTGTTCCCAGATTTAACAGACCTTTGCTCCCGTGTTGATTTATAAGATGGCCTGGAATAGCCTGAGTTAGTTCTGGTTGATCTTACTCTAGCAGCGCTAGTAGTACTAATGGAGTTACCCAGATTCCTTGAACTGGTATATGTGCTGCTTCTTCC
Organism: uncultured Roseivirgaceae bacterium; assembly: GCA_964389805.1. GTDB lineage: Bacteria > Bacteroidota > Bacteroidia > Cytophagales > Cyclobacteriaceae > JAGTVG01. Next base: position 31,723 of record CAYMFU010000059.1, read on the forward strand.
AGTTGTACTGGCAGAAACAGTAGAAGTTGCATTCCGGGATCCATTCCTACTGTAATACTCGTTCTGTGATCTTGAGAAATCCCTTTCGTTCGCAAGCCTTGCATTTGCAGTTGATCCCCTTTCATTTGTAGCACTTCGGGTAGTAGCAAGAGTTCTTCTGGTATTGGGCACATCCTGCGTATCGCCGATAGCCTGGTCAGAACCTCTGGATGCTCTTGTCCTGTAACTGGGTGTTCGCAGGGTATTAGATTCAGCAACTGCAGCAGTATTGGAAGCTTGCGAACCACCACTGACAGGCACTGCTATGTATGATGAATTATATCCACTTCCATATCCATAAGAAGGATATGGGCTATAATGCCCTGGTCCACCATAACCATACCTACTTGAAGCCATCATTGGATTATATCCGTATGGGCTATAAAAAGGATCGTTATATCCTCCATAATATGGATTGCCGAAAGGACTGAATGGATCATAAAAACCATATGGATTGTAGCCTCCATATCCCATACCTGTTCCGTAACCCATGCCCATGCTAAAACCAGGCATCATGCCGAATGAATATCCAAGACTCATACTGAAACCAGGAGCAAATCCTCCGCCATAAAACGGATCGTACCATGGATTCCTGTACATTCTTGATCTTGACATGGCATTATAACCTCCGTAGTAAGAACTTGGGTAAGGATAATTTACCTTTTCAGAACCCTTTTCTTCAGTTTCTCCCGGCATTACAGCTCTTTCATAATAATCATCATAATATGAATCACCTTCAGTAATTTCTGCTGTTCCGGAAGTTCCTTTTGGATTGTCCTTATATCGCTCAATATATTCCGGATTCACGGTCTTAGCTGAATAGCTTTCATCCAGATCTCCATATTCAGTTGGACTATAGGTAGGATTTATAATATCGCTTTTTGCTGTGTTCTTGGTCATAGTCTTACTATCCATTTCATCCGCACCGGTATTGACCTTGTTCACATTCTCATTGAACTTTACCTCTTTTCTGTCAGCAGAATTAAAATACATGTCATCGTATTCATCCTGTGAGAAAGAAACATTTGCTGAAGCAATTATAATTGTTATAACTGCCAGGCTTAATAATTTTATTTTTCTTCTCGCTTTCATATCTCGTACCCGTTTTAATTCTAAATATAAATATACAACCCAATTTTAATAAGAACAAATTATAAAAGTTTTCGAAATTACATCGTAATTAATACGAACTTCGTAATTTCACACTTTACTATATAGAAAATAAGCAAATATCATACCAACGTCACAAAACATTAAATAATGGGAAAAGGATTACCAAAACGTTCCGAGGATTATTCCTTATGGTATAATGAACTGGTAAAAAGGGCAGACCTGGCTGAAAATTCTGCTGTCCGGGGCTGTATGGTCATTAAACCATACGGATATTCCATATGGGAGAAGATGCAGGCAACACTTGATAAAATGTTCAAAGAAACAGGCCATGCGAATGCTTATTTCCCACTATTTATTCCGAAGTCTTACATGAGTCGTGAAGCTGCTCATGTGGAAGGATTTGCTAAAGAATGTGCTGTTGTTACACACTATCGGCTGAAGAATGATGAGCATGGAAAAGGGATTATTGTTGATCCTGAAGCCAAGCTCGAGGAGGAACTCATCATCCGGCCGACTTCCGAAACCGTGATCTGGAATACATATAAAAATTGGATACAATCGTACAGGGATCTGCCTTTATTATTGAACCAATGGGCTAATGTAGTACGCTGGGAGATGCGTACAAGATTTTTCCTGCGAACGACTGAATTTCTATGGCAGGAAGGGCATACAGCCCATGAAACTCAAGAGGAAGCCATAGAAGAAACACTAAAGATCCTGGATATTTACGGTGAATTTGCTGAAAAACATATGGCCATTCCGATCCTGAAGGGTGTAAAAACTGAAAGTGAAAGGTTTGCAGGTGCCGTTGATACATATTGTATTGAAGCATTAATGCAGGATGGGAAAGCCTTGCAGGCGGGTACAACACATTTTCTTGGACAAAACTTTGCTAAGGCATTCGACGTGAAATTTGCCACTAAAGATGGTGGCCTGGACTATGTATGGGGTACTTCATGGGGTGTAAGCACCAGGCTGATGGGAGCCTTGATCATGGCGCATTCTGACGACAATGGCCTAATCCTTCCTCCAAACCTGGCCCCTATCCAGGTTGTGATCGTACCTATTTATAAAACTGAAGAGCAACGAAGTCTGATCGCAGAAAAAGCCAACAAAATTAAATCGAAACTATCAGACATAGGATTTGCTGTGCATTTTGACAACCGTGACACGCATAAGCCCGGATGGAAATTTGCTGAATATGAACTAAAAGGTGTCCCGGTCCGTGTAGCTATTGGACCTAAGGATCTTGAAAACAATACGGTTGAAATCGCTCGAAGAGATACCGGAGAGAAGGCGTTTATAGATATGGATAGTATTCTGCCACATATTGAAACTTTGATGCCGGATATTCATAATAAAATATATAATAAAGCGCTTGATTTCAGGAAAGAAAATACGCGGACAGCTGACACATATGATGAATTTAAAGAGATCCTGGATCAAAAGGGTGGATTCGTGATGGCTCATTGGGATGGAACAGCTGAAACTGAGGCACTTATAAAAGATGATACGAAAGCTACTATTCGGCTAATTCCTGTTGATAATAATGGTGAAGAAGGCAAATGTATATATTCTGGTAAACCTTCCAAGCAAAGAGTTGTTTTCGCAAAAGCTTATTGATTTTTTAGTAGTCATTTCTAAGTATTTATTTATCTTTGGTTAATGCAATTTGCCTGATATGGTAGAATGGTTAGCTGTTATATTGTTGATTTTTTTTGGCCTTGGATTCATCATCGCCGAAATTATTTTTGTGCCAGGGACAACCCTTCTTGGATTATTTGGCTTGATATTCACTATTATTGGAATTATTATCAGCTATATAAGTTTTGGAGTGGGTATTGGAACAATCGTCTTTATTGTAGCGGGAACAATAGGTGTCGGGGTGCTGGTGTATAGTCTGAAGTCAGGTGTCTGGGAAAAATTCGCACTTAAAGGATCAATCAACAGCAAAGTGAATGAAGGTGACAAGGATGATCTCCAGGTTGGAGAAGAAGGCATCACAGCATCTTCTCTAAGACCCATGGGAAAAGGGGAATTCAAGGAGAGGATATATGAAGTGACTACCCTGGGCAATTTCCTGACCGCAGATACTAAAATCAGGATTGTATCATTGAAGAATAATAAAATTATCGTTGAACCAATAAATTTATAATATGAACAGTGCATTAATGTTACTTCTTATTGTCTTTGCTGCTGTTGTTTTCCTGTTTGTATTCCTGTACTTTGTACCGGTAAACCTATGGATAACAGCCATCTTTTCAGGCGTCAAAGTAGGACTTTTCGAACTCGTCTTTATGCGGATAAGGAAAGTACCCCCTGGAATTATCGTTACTGCGATGATCACTGCTACAAAGGCAGGATTGCAAGTAACAACCAATGATCTCGAAACACATTATTTAGCGAGTGGTAACGTGCCAAATGTCATTAAAGCACTAATTTCTGCGGATAAAGCAAATATCAATTTAACATTCAAACAAGCTACTGCAATAGATCTTGCAGGAAGAGAAGTTTTTGAAGCAGTACAGATCTCCGTAAATCCAAAGGTCATTACTACCCCAAAAGTAGCTGCTGTTGCAGCTGATGGTATCCAACTTATAGCTACCGCCAGAGTTACAGTGCGGGCTAATATTCAACAATTGGTTGGCGGGGCCGGGGAAGACACCATTCTTGCCAGGGTAGGTGAGGGTATTGTAACTTCAATAGGTTCTGCAAAATCACATAAGCAGGTACTTGAAAATCCTGATAAGATATCCAAGCTTGTTCTGGAAAGAGGCCTGGATGCCGGTACTGCCTTCGAAATTCTATCAATCGATATTGCTGATGTGGATGTAGGCACCAATATTGGGGCGAAACTTCAGATTGACCAGGCAAATGCAGACCTGAAAGTTGCTGAAGCTAAAGCAGAGGAAAGAAGGGCTATGGCTGTTGCCCAGGAACAGGAAATGAAGGCTGTTTCTCAGGAAATGAGGGCTAAGGTTATCGCGGCGGAAGCAGAGATCCCAAAAGCTATTTCTGAAGCATTCCGATCTGGAAATTTAGGTATTATGGATTATTATAAGTTTAAAAATATCCAGGCGGATACCGACATGCGTGAATCAATCGCAAAACCAGATTCACCCCAAGGGAAACAAGATAGTAAAAACAAATAATTTCAATCCCGCCAAATGGCGGGATTTTTTTTACCACTCGAAATTTATTTTAAACAGCCTTTTGA
>CAYMFU010000060.1:0-18745 GCA_964389805.1 uncultured Roseivirgaceae bacterium
CATTATGGTGATATTGATCCGGATTTCGATGATGATTTTCAAAATGGAATTCACCCATTGTTTTATGCAGAAGGGCAAACCAAACCTGACCCCGATGAATGGGGATCGATTGGCTCATGGGCCTTTGGATTGATTCAATCCATGAATTATTTTGAAACAGATGATAACATTGATCAGACCAGAGTTGCGGTCCTGGGCCATAGTCGATTGGGTAAGACTTCATTGTGGGCCGGTGCCCTGGACAAACGATTTGCAATGGTCATATCCAATGAATCCGGATGCGGGGGTGCTGCCCTGTCTATGCGAAGAATTGGGGAAACAATCGGCAGGATCAATACAGTCTTCCCTCACTGGTTCTGTGATAATTTTAATAAATATAATGACAATGAAGAAGCATTGCCGGTGGACCAACATATGCTAATAGCTCTTATGGCACCAAGACCTGTATATATTGCAAGTGCGAATGGGGATCCCTGGGCTGATCCTAAAGGTGAATTTCTGTCTGGCGTATATGCAAGTCCGGTGTATAATTTATATGGACTCCGGGGATTAGATGAGGAAAACTTGCCGCCACTAAACAGCCCATTAATTGAAGGAAATGTCGGATACCATATTCGATTGGGAGAGCATAACCTCACCTATTATGATTGGGAACAATTCATTAATTTTGCAGATAAATTTCTTAAATAAATAGCGGATAAATTTGAACTAATTATCATCATCAGTAAATCTCTTATTTAAATGTTTAAAATTTCCATCCCAAATCATAAATCTATCAAGATCATTTTATCCGGATAATTTCAATCCAGACACATGGAACAAAATGGAAATATTTGCGTTTGATAAGCATGTCTGCATATATGTCTATGGCATAAAATCTACAGAATATTATACATCTGATGAATTCAATAACGAGGGAAACATATGTTTGCAAGTAGGCATCCAATTAGCAAATGAACAAAAGCTAGGATCCGAAGTTATATTTAAGGATATGGAAATTATTGAATTTAAAGATGACGATAAGCTTCAATTTTAATATACTGGAGCTTAATTATTTACTTTAAATGAAATAACATCGCTTAAATGTAAAGAAGCATTTGAAATTTATTGTAATATTGCTGAACAGTTCAAATAAACCTTAAAAACTTAATCTTATGAAAAGAATTATTTTAATGATCACCTTTGTTCTCTATGCTTTTCTGACACAAGCACAAACGTCAGATGACTATATTGAACTGGCACGTGATATACTTAAAACCGAAAAGAAAGCAGCTATTGCTGAAGAAATGGACTTGTCTGATACCGAGATCACTCCATTTTGGGAACTGTATAATGAATATAACAGCAAACTATCTCAGACACAGAATCAGAGAGTTGCATTGATCAAGAATTATGCACAGAATTATGAGACCATGACCGACGACAAGGCAGATGAGATCATGAAATCCTACTTTAAATACCAGCAGGATATAACGAAACTTAAGAAGTCCTACTACAGTAGATTTAAAAAGATCCTGCCTAAGGTAAAAGCAGCCAGGTACTTCCAGCTTGAAAATAAAATTCAAGCAATGGTAGACGCAAAATTAGCTATGGAGATTCCTTTAATCGAAGTAGAATAGCATTAATTGGAAAAATAAACTAGATTCATAACTTATAAAAAAAAGATGATGAAAAAACTAAATATTCTTTGGCTCCTTTCAATTTTGATTATGGCAGGGTGCTCGAGTGTTACCGTAAATTCCGATTACGATAAGACTGCAGATTTCAGCAAATATAAAACTCTTGAATTTTTAGGATGGGCAGAGGAAAGCAATAAGATCCTGAACCGGTTTGATCAGGAACGTTTTGAGAATGCTTTCGCACAAGAGTTTATGAAACGAGGATTCACCGGTGTGGAAAGTGGAGGTGATATTGCCGTATCCTTGTTCGTTGTAGTAGATAAAAAGACCAGTGTAACTGCCTACACCAATCATATGAATGCAGGTGGATGGGGATATGGAGCCGGTTGGGGTTGGTACGGTGGTTATGGTGGAGTTGGCATGGGTACATCCACGACCACATACAATGAAAACGATTACCTTGAGGGTACTTTGGTGATTGACGTGTTTGATACAAAAACCAAAAATCTGATCTGGGAAAGTGTAGGACAGAAAACTGTTGATGAAAATCCTAGAAATCCAGAAAAAAACATTGCTTATGTTGCTGAAAAGATGATGAAACCATTTCCGATTCAGCCGATTAAAGAATAAAGATTTCTTTTAATGCCCTCTTAAACCAGGGTAATATTATAAGGCATTTCTTTCCTCTAAATAGGATGAGATGCCTTATTTTTTTATGTTTGTTTATAAGACACAAACAACCCTTGATTTTTCGGAAATTTATATTAGCCATCATTTTTGTATTTCTATCAATTTCGAGTTTTGCTCATCCACACGATAGTCTGGAAAATCAATCTCCAGTTCGAAAAGGCAGATGGATCGCAATAATTGGCGGTGTCATAAATTCAGGAACAGTGGTTAAACCTGATTCATCAATCTCAAATAAGAAATTCAGTAATAATTATGCGTTCAACATTAGCGGATATAAATTCATAAAAAACCGACTTGGTATTGGTGTTGTATTTGATATCGCCAGATCCAGCAACGAGGAATTATTTCTTAATGAATCGGAGGTATTTAATCTGGGACCAAGCGTTCGATATTATCTTGCCAACCTGGATCAGGGGGGCGCCTTTGTCCAATCAGCAGTGATATACTCCAGGTTCTATGACAGAATAGCCCTTCTCGATATCTCAAATCCTGTTGACAAAGTACTTAAGGGACGTGGACCAGGAATTGCATTCGGACTGGGATACAGTTATGTTTTCAAAGATATTGTCAGTTTAGAAATTGGGTTCAGGCTAACATATTCGTGGTTAACGGGTGAGACTGTAGATCAAATTGCCAATACAAATGTTGATACGGATTTCAGGAGGTTTTCATTTTCATTTTCATTTGGCCTGGGGATATTGATCGGGAAATAATCATGAAGAAATCAATTCTTCCCATATTTATTTATCTTGTGTTTGGCTCAGCGCTGGCACAAACAAATAATGACGAATTCTTCATGACCGATACTGTTAAATTCAAAAAAAACTTTAGAATAATACCCGTTCCCATTGTTTTCTATACTCCTGAAACACAATTTGGTTTTGGCGTAGGTGTTCAAAGTTTCCTTTATTCAAAATCTAATATTTATAATTCAAGGGAGTCTAATATTTTTCTGTCGGCGATGTATACGACTGAAAACCAATTCATGCTGGATATCATTCCTCAGATATTTTTCAATAAAGGCGACCTCTTTTTTGATGGCCTCTTCAGATACCGGATATTTCCAAATAAGTTCTGGGGTATAGGTAATGACACCCCGGATTCTAATGAGGAAGTATATAACATGGAGACCATCATAGTTGAAGCGGCTATATTAAAAAGGTTACCAACAGATCTGAATTTCGGATTCCAATACAAATTTGACAAATACACGATGCTTGAAGTGGAAGAAGGAGGCTTATTGGATTCAGCGGGCATTCCAGGTTCTGAGGGAGCCACTGTGAGCAGTATATTTTTTCTTTTCAATCTGGATGACCGGGATAATATTTTTTCAACGAGAACTGGAAATTTCATGCAACTGAGGGCTGGATTTTCTTCTAAAGTGCTGGGAGCCACCCATAGTTTTAATAAATATATCATCGACCTAAGAAAATATTTTAAGTTAGGTAAAAAAGGAGTTTTGGCTAGTCAAATCTATTATGAAGGAACATTTGGTGATGTTCCCTTTCAGTCAATGTCCTGGCTGGGTGGTGGTGACAGGACAAGGGGATATTATAAAGGCCGGTTTATTGACCATAATATGTATGCGATCCAGGCAGAATACAGAAACCGTTTTCATAAACGTTGGGTGTTTGCAACATTTCTTTCCATTGGTGAGGTGGCCGGGAAACCACTTGATTACTTCAACAGTATAAAATATAGTTTAGGTGGTGGCATCCGTTTCCAGTTACTAAAGAATAATCCTACACTGATCAGATTCGATGTTGGTATTGGCAGGGATGGCAATAATGGTGTTTATTTTGGAGTTAACGAAGCATTTTGATCTGAATTCTTCAGAATATCAATATTATTTATAAATTTATACCTTATTCAATTTTTTATCATTTTTGAAGTATAGCTGCTTTCAATAGACCAGGCATACTTACAATGATGGGATTATAGGGTATTTCAAATCAAAATTTTTATGGTAATTATTAATTCCTATCTCACGGCGATCATATTATTGTTTGTAACAATGTTATGCTGGGGATCCTGGGCAAACACCCAGAAACTGGCAACCAAAAGCTGGCCTTTTCAATTATTTTATTGGGACTATACTATCGGGGTTGTCCTTATGTCATTATTATTTGCCGTTTCAATGGGGAGTTTTGGTCCGGAAGGCCGCAGCTTTCTTATTGACATCTCCCAGGGCTCATATGAAAGCATGTTATCGGCTTTCCTAGGCGGTGTAATCTTCAATATAGCAAATCTTCTGCTGGTCGCAGCGATCGACATAGCCGGAATGGCCGTCGCTTTTCCTATTGGAATAGGAATAGCACTGGTTTGGGGAGTAGTCGTTAATTACCTCTATGATCCCACCGGCAACCCAATAATTCTTTTTATTGGAGTAGGTCTGGTTGTGGTCGCCATAATTCTTGATGCACTTGCCTACAGGCGCTTGCCATCCGGATCTGGCGGAGCCTCCTCTAAGGGCATACTGATTTCTGTTATAGCTGGTATAACCATGGGATTTTTCTATAGGTTTGTCGCGGCTTCTATTACCGAGAATTTTGCAGAACCGGAAGTTGGGAAACTCACGCCATATACGGCTGTATTTATATTTTCTATTGGGATATTTATATCGAACTTTTTATGGAATACTCTATTTATGTATAAACCTTTTAAAGGTAAACCTGTAAGTTATAATGATTACTTCAGCTTAGGAACATCTAAATTACATCTGATTGGTATTCTGGGCGGGGCCATCTGGTGTATTGGCATGTCATTCAGTATTATAGCTTCAGAGCAGGCTGGATTCGCAATATCCTATGGCCTGGGCCAGGGAGCCACTTTGGTTGCCGCGGCATGGGGTGTTTATATCTGGAAAGAGTTCAAAGATGCGGATCCGGGTACCAAACGACTGCTCCCATTTATGTTTATCAGTTTTATTATTGGATTGGGTTTAATTATTCTGGCCCGTTTAGGATAAATCTATTATGGATAAAAGAATATTAGTAATTGGAAGTTCAAATATTGATCTCATTATGAAGATGGACAGACTGCCTAATAAGGGGGAAACCTTAACAGACTGCTCTTTCCTTCAGGCTCTTGGCGGGAAAGGTGCGAACCAGGCAGTAGCAGCAGCACGTGCAGGTGGTAATGTTATGTTCGTAAGCAGTGTGGGCGATGATGATTTTGGAACTTTAATGATCAGGAATTACCAGAATGATAATATCAATACTGAATATGTATTTACGGCAGAAGGAATAGCCAGCGGATCGGCTTTAATTATGGTTGGTGGAGATGGAGATAATTATATAACCGTTGCACCTGGCGCTAATTACCATTTAAGAAATAATCATATTGATAGCATAATCGATATTATGCAAGCTTCCGATATCATCGTTCTTCAATACGAGATATTAACTGAAACCCTGGAATACATTTTAAAAAAAGCGGGTAAACTGGGTATTTCAACAATGTTGAATTTCGCTCCGGCTAAAGACATCGATCAATCCAGCCTGTCCAATGTCTCTATTCTTATAGTAAACGAAACCGAAACGCAATATCTAACTGGCATTCCGGCAGTTTCTCCTGATAATGCACCTGAAGCAGCAGAAAAATTACAAAAGAAGGGTATTGAAACCATTATTATAACCCTTGGAATCAATGGTTCTTATATACTCTCTAAGGAATATTCAGGTATTGTTCCTGCCTATAAAGTAACCGCTGTAGATGCTACCGCTGCAGGAGATGTTTACTGTGGCAGTCTGGCAACGGCCCTGATGGAAGGAATGTCATTTATAGAATCGGTTAAATTTTCAAGCGCTGCGGCAGCGCTATGCGTCACCAAACTTGGAGCACAGCCCTCCGCTCCTACCAGACAGGAAATTGATATTTTTATGAATCAAAACACTTAATTTGGTCAATATGAATTCCTCAAAATATATTAATGATTTAATCAGCAAACTTGAAGATATTAAGAATGATCCGATAGAAAAACAGGTTTTCGTGGGTTTTGATGGATATATTGACAAAATTCAGAAGGCTGTTAAGGTACGTACAAAGGAAACAGTAGAATACTATCAAACTCTAACTGATTTCGCTCAAAGAATTGACATGGCAGCCGGGAAAAGCGGACAAGTTGAATTGGTTACACAGGAAATCAAGATTGGCGGCAATGCACCGATTATGTCGAATGCTTTAGGCGCTCTGGGAATTAAAAGTATCTGCCTGGGGAATGCCGGATATCCCAACAAACATATTGAGTACAACAATCTCCATGATAAGGTGGAAGTATTATCAATCGGGGAGCCTGCAGAAACCAATGCCCTTGAATTTAATGATGGCAAGATGATACTTTCTGAATTATCTACATTTAGAGAGATTAATTGGGAGTATGTCCGGGACCTTATTGGGCTGGATATAATTACTCAACATCTAAGTAAAAGCTCCATAATGGCTCTTGTTGGATGGTGCAATCCGGACCATGCCACTGATGTATGGAAAGGGATCCTGAATGAAGTAATGCCAAATTATTCCGGAAAAGATTTGATCTTTTTCGATCTCGCGGATCCGACAAAAAAGAATAAAGAAGAGCTGCTCGAAGTTCTGGAGGTTATAAATTCCTATACCAAGTACGGGAAGGTGGTATTGGGAATTAATGAAAATGAAACGAATAAATTATTCGAAATATTGTCAGTGGAATACCCTGAAAATCTACCTGAGGAAGATAATCTTACTTCAAAGGGAAGATTTATTTTTTCAGTATTGAATATTGAAGGATTATTGATACATCCTACGGATCGTAGTATCATGATCACCAGCAATGAAACAATAGATCTGGAAGGATTCATTATTGAAGAACCTAAGATATCTACAGGAGGTGGCGACAATTTGAATGCCGGATTTTGTCTGGGTTATATCCTGGGCTTTTCTATGGAAGAAAGCATGATTCTGGGAATGGCCACATCCGGTGCCTATGTAAAAAATGGAAAAAGCCCTGATATCCCGGAACTTATTTCATATTTAAGAACCTGGGTCTAGAAAACAATACTTTAAGGCACATAAATTACCAGGAACCACAAACACCTTAAAGGATAAATCTTATAGTACCATTATGATCCTTCCGAATATTAGGAAATTGTTATAATATAATATCCAAACTCTTTATATTGTGGCTGAAATAAATCGGATTCCAAATCAATTTTGATTTTTTATATTTATAAAGCCCAGATGAAATTAAAATTCCTACATACATTAGTAGTTTTTACACTTTTACTGATCGTGATAATTCCCAGGAAAGCAGATTCTCAAGTGCTGATATCTCTTATTTTCGGTGACATGCTTAATTCGGGTAAAATCGAATTTGGCCTGGATGGTGGACTTAATCTAGCCAATATGTCAAATACTGAAGGTAACATGGCACTGGATTGGAACCTTGGTTTCTTTTTTTACATTGATCTCACAGAAAAATCCTTTCTTCATACAGGAGTCCTCGTAAAATCGAAATGGGGTGTAAATAATCTTCGCCCATATCCTACCGGAGATGCTGACGTGGACAGCTTAATGCTTGAAGAAGGTACTATGGACAGAAACATCAGTTATTTTAACGTTCCCATTTCATATTGTTATTATATCTATGATGGCTTTTTTCTTGAAGGTGGTTTTATGGTAGGATGGCGTAGGAAAGCCACTGATGAGATGAGGGCTACATCTGCGGTTGGAGATGATGTAACTGTTCAGGTCGATATACATAAGCAAATGACCAGGATAGATGCCGGATTGCTTGGTGGTGCCGGCTATAAATTTCAAAAGGGACTTGGGATATCTTTTGGTGTCAGGTATTATTATGGCCTCGTGGAAGCTCATACGGATAATTGGGGGAATAAACACAACAATTCAAACCTGTTTTTCTTTGTTACTGTACCAATCGGAAAAGGGAAAGCACAAAGACAAAGAGAAGAAAAAGAACGGCAATTAAAAGAACAGGAAATGCAGGGAAACCAATAGACTGACAATTCTTCAAAAACACATCTCCCTTACATCCTAAAAAAATGACATATAAACATCTTATTAATCCAGCTTACTTCTATGTTGATTGGATGGCTATTTTTATCTCCCGTGGTGATCCGGCTTTTAATGACACCAGTTACTGGCGTGGAAGGATATTTTGATTAGTAAAAATCGATTAATTATAAGACCAATGAAAGAATATCTCTATTTTTTAACCATTTTAATCATCCATTTTTCATGCTCTTCACCGGAGAATTCCAGCCAGGAAGAGTTATCTGATAAACCCAATATACTCTGGATCACGTGTGAAGATATAACGACCATGATCGGTTGTTATGAAGATCCGCTTGCATTCACGCCAAATATTGATCAGCTTGCCGGTAAAGGGATTTTATATAAAAATGCCTATTCCACAGCCCCGGTTTGTGCCCCAGCCAGATCCTGCCTGGTAACTGGTGTATATGCAACATCCCTGGGAACCCAAAACCTTAGGTCCGATTTTCAAATCCCCTCTTTTATCAGATCCCTTCCTCATATATTGAGGGATAACGGATACTATTGTTCGAATAATTACAAGGAGGATTATAATTTCTTTGATTCTACCATTTGGGATGAGTCAAGCCACGAAGCTCACTGGCGAAACCGGCCGGATAATAAGCCATTCTTCAGTGTTTTTAATATTGAGACTACGCATCAATCTCAAATTTTTGGGGATGATGAAACATTCTTCAACAAATATGGCCATCAACTAAGTGATGTTGAAAGAACCAAAGCCGAAGAAATAATACTTCCACCCTATTTCTTTGATTCTCCACAAGTACGGAAACTCTGGGCAAGATATTATGATCTCGTCAGGATCATGGATCGCCAGGTTGGGGATATTTTAAGTCAATTGGAAAAAGATGGATTAAAAGAAAATACAATCATCTTTTTTTATTCTGATCACGGTACAGGGATGCCAAGGGCCAAAAGGGCTTTGTACAACTCAGGAATAAAGGTGCCCTTCATTGTTTACATTCCTGAGAAATACAGGGATATTTCAATCTATGATCCGGGATCCAGAACAACAGATATTGTTAGTTTTGTGGATTTTCCACCTACTACCCTAAACATCCTGGGTATTGACATACCGGATTACATGCACGGGAAAGCCTTTATGGGTAAAAATCCGGAGAAAAGTGAATTTGTGTATGCTACTTCTGACCGTGTTGATGAGGCTTTTGAGATCAGCAGGGCTGTAAAAAGCAAAAAATATAGCTATATCAGGAATTTCCTGCCCCATCTACCGCTGATTCAACCCAATTTTTATACCGACCAATCGGAGATCATGAAGGAATTATTGAGATTAAAAGAGATTACCTCTATGACCCAAGATCAAAAAAGTATGTGGTTACCCAAGCGGACACCTGAAGAATTATATGACCTGGAAGCCGATCCATATGAAACCAATAATATTGTGAATGATCCGGCCTATAGGGAAGTACGCCTGGAAATGCGACTTGAATTAAATAACTGGTTACTGGAAACCCATGATACAGGCCTGATCCCTGAGGGATATTTGCTGGAGTTTTGTGATACTGAAACGGCATATGAGCTTTCCCAAAATAAGGAGTTTTTTCCCATGGCGGAAATATTGAAAACCAATGATCTTTTACTTGATATGAATACAGATAAAGATCAATTAATCAATTATTTAAAGAATGAAAAAGTATTAGTTAGATTCTGGGCTGCCCTTACTTTACAATACATTGAGGATCCATCAACCATGATCATCGATGCATTGAATGAAGCAGTAGACGACCCATCCCCTTATGTAAAACTTGCTGCAGCTGAAACCTTGTGCGCTTATGATCAATGCAATACCAGTGCACAGGAGGCCATTCTATCCGGGCTACAAGCAGATGATATGATGATCACGCTGATGGCTGCACGGATATTTGAATTGAATAAGGGTAAAGTATCGGGCATCCTTCAGGAAGTTCAGAAAATTCACAAAATGATATGTGAGCAATCGAAAGGTAATTGGAAAGGATATGATCTCTATGCCTGCTGGGCATTGAATGAGGCTTTTAAATAATTTTTTATGCGGCATTTTCTATTATTCATGAGCCTCCTTGTAATGATCTCCTGCAAAGAGGGGGCACAATTAACGAAGAACGACTATAACCGGGCTATAAGTTTTCTGCCTGGTAAGATCCAGGAAGAGATCTATCATCTCGATGTGGAGCCTAATTGGTTAGAAGACAGTATATCTTTCTGGTATAAAACAACTACCCAAGATGGCATTACGTACTATCTGGTGGACCTGGATGATCTTGAGATTGTTCCTGCATTTGATCATGAAAGACTTACTGATTCCCTGAACTCTGTATTTGATGAAAAAATTAAGAGAGAAGAACTGCTAATTGAAAACATAGAATATGCTACAGCGGACTCTCTAGGACTTCAGATCAAAGACAGAGAATTTGCTTTGCATACAAAATCCTATGAATTAAAGGAAATACTAAACAAAGACCACAATCCTGATGACCTGAAAGAGATAATTTCTCCAGATGGTAATTGGTCTGCCTATATCGATAATTATAATCTATTCATCAAATCCAGCATATCGGGCAAGGTGTTTCAACTGAGTCATGATGGAAGTAAAAATTATGAATATGCCAATTATTATGGGTGGGATGACGTAATCAGAGGGGAAAGATCAAGCCGAAAAGAAAATTTCTGGGTGGAATGGAGCCCGGATTCCAGGTTTATCTATACGGCGATCACAGATCTGCGAACTGCGAAAAAAATGTATCTGCTCGACTGGTCGATTGATACCCTGTACCGCCCGGATCTATTATATTACTACCGTGCTTCTCCCGGCGATACCGCACTGGTATACCAGATCCCCGTGATTTTCGATATTAATACCCGGGAAATGCATAAAGTAGACATTCCACCCAAAGCTCATTTTAACTCACCTGAATTAAGATGGTCGTCAAACGGAGAATTCCTCTATGGCAGGAATTGGCACAGGGGGTATAAACAAATTGATTATATTGAAGTAAATCCAATTAATGGAGAAGTCCGCAAGGTTGGTTCAGATTCCAGCAAGACGAATATCGAGATCATGCATACAATATTTGAGTATTCAGAAAAGTCACAGAGACTGTTCTTTACTTCAGAGCGAAGTGGTTGGAATATGATCTACAGTTTAGACTGGATAACAGGAGAAGTGAAGAAGGTCACTGAAGGCGACTATTTTGTCAAAGAGTTGAAGTACCTGGATGAAGGCAATCAGAAATTGTACTTTACAGCCACAGGAAGAGAAGCTGATGTTAATCCCTATCTGCAATCTCTGTATTCTATTAAAATGGATGGCTCAGACCTGAACAGGTTAACAAAAGAGAATGCCAATCATATTGTTAGTTTCTCAACTGATGGGAAATACTTCGTGGATAATTACTCGACATTGGATCAACCGACCATTTCCGTTGTAAGGAAACCGGAAAACGGGGAAGTGATTCTGGAAATAGGACATACAGACATAAGCCCAATCCTGGAAAAGGGATGGAAAATGCCAAGGTCATTTAATGTAAAAGCACGGGACGGCACAACGGACATTTACGGCGCGCTATGGCTGCCCAGTACTTTTAATGAGGACGAATCATATCCAATTATTGATTTCAGTTATACTGGACCTCATACCACGGTATATCCAAAATCCTTTAGTCAGGTGATTTATGGATCTGAGAAACAATCCCTTGCAGAACTAGGATTCATTGTAATGGTGGTGGACGGTTTGGGATCTGCCATGCGATCCAAAGCATTTCACGATCATTCATATGGGAAGCTCGGATATAATCTGCAGGATCATGTTGAGGCAATTGAACAACTATCCGCCGATTATTCATGGATCGATAAAACCAGGGTTGGGATCTATGGACATTCAGCTGGAGGATACGATGCCGCACATGCCCTGATGCAATTTCCTGATTTTTACAAAGTGGCCGTTTCGTCCTCAGCTGATCATGATCATAGAATGGAAAAAGCCTGGTGGCCGGAAATGTATATGGGTTGGCCTGTGGATTCACAGTATCATCAGCAGTCAAATATTACTTTGGCTGGGAACCTGAAGGGAAAGTTACTGATCACCCATGGTGGTATTGATGAGAATGTAAATCCTTCTGCCACTTTCAAATTGGCAGAAGCATTAATAAAGGCTGACAAGGATTTTGACATGCTAATATTGCCGGGTATGCGTCACGGTTATTACGGGCCACACTGGGAATATTTTACCAAAAGAAAATGGAATTACTTTGTAGAGCATTTACTTGATATTGACCCGATATGGGAGTTTGAATTTTAAATTTTTCAATGAATACAATATGATTACATTAAGCATATTTAGTAGGTTCTTCTCTGGCATACATCGTTTATCCATGATTAAAGTAGTTGTTCCTTTAATTTTATCTTTCCATTCAGGTTGTGAGACGGGTATAGAGGAATCGCCGCCAAATATTGTTCTGATCATGGGTGATGATATTGGATTTTCCGACCTGGGTTGCTATGGTGGCGAGATACTCACCCCAAATCTGGATAAACTGGCCAATGAAGGAATCCGATTCTCGCAATTCTACAATATGGCGAAATGCGAACCAACACGGTCCGTTATGCTGACAGGTCACTATAAAGGGGATGACAGAAGCCTCTCAGTGGCCAGGCTGTTGGGTGATGCAAATTATACAACCATCATGTGTGGGAAGGAACATTTTCAGAATTGGGTTCCGAAATCTGCCTATGCGGTGAATAATTTCGATCATACCTTCACATTCTGGAAGATCAGTGAATTTTTCATCCCACCTAGTGGCAAAATGGCAAATCCATTTATCTTAAACGGCAGGGAATTATCCGTTGAAGAGGTAGATAATGAAATAGAACCCCTTTACAAAACGGATGTATTGACAGATTACGCCATTAAATTCCTTGATACAGCCATGGCTAAGGATAAACCGTTTTTTTTATATATGCCCTACAATAATGCTCACTACCCTCTCCAGGCCAGGCCGGAAGATATAGCATTGTTTAAAGGAAAGTATATGAAGGGTTGGGATGCAATCCGCAAATCACGATACGATAAGATGGTCGATCTTGGCTTAATGGATCCAAAATATACATTGAGTCCGCCTGAAGGAAACATAAACAGGTTTCGGGGCCATCCTCCGGGAGATGACGAAATTCGTGAAAAAATCCCATTATACAGACCATGGGATTCATTAACAGAAAAAGAAAAAGAAGACCTCGACCTGGAGATGGCTGTTTATGCTGCCATGGTTCACCGCCTTGATTTGAATGTAGGCCGGATCATTGCTTACTTAAAATCAAAAGGAATATACGAGAATACTTTGATTATGTATTTATCCGATAACGGATCATGCCCCTATGATAGCAACCGGGATTTTATCCATCCGCCAGGCGGACCAGACAGTTACAGAACCTTATCTGCAGCCTGGGCCAATGCCGGAAATACCCCGTTCCGGTACTTTAAACAATTTGGCCACGAGGGAGGAGCCCATACCCACTTTATTGCCAGCTGGCCTGGAAAGATTAAGGACAAAGGAGGTATTACCGATCAACCTGGACATGTGGTCGACATAGTTCCAACCCTTGTGGACATTACAGGAACCTCCTACCCTCTGGAATTAAATGGGAAGGCCTCACTCCTGCCTCATGGAAAATCCCTATTACCTGTATTCATGGGATTGGACAGACCTCAACCGGATTATTTTATATCCGGCCATACGGAACGATTCCGGATGTACAGGGAAGGTGATTGGAAAATTGTTCGGGTCAATGGAGAAGAATGGGAACTTTACAATATATCTGATGACATGTCAGAAACTAATAACCTTGCCAGTACATATCCTGAGATGATAAAAAAACTGGTATCTAATTATGAAAAAAGAATATCTGAATATCCTGAATAATAGAGGCAATGAAAATTGATGGCTTAAGAACCAATAAGCTTGTTCTTTTACTATCTGTTTTAGGGATAATGTTTGCCAGTGAACCGGCAGTTGGATAATAAAAATGTCATTATCATCCTTTCCAATAACAGCAGTGCATATTTGAATGAAATGGTAGAGAAAATCAGGACACTTATTGAATCTTCATCTGCGTAATTCCCGGGAACCTCAAAGAAATAGGTGATTGATTTAAAAAATATTCCTTGATAAATACTATTTTAGGCATCTAAAAATCCATCGAGTATTTTTTAATATAAATTCATATGAGAAAGATCAATTTATTACTATGCATATTGCTTGCAATTGGTATCAATCCATTCCTTCAGGCACAGGATTATTTTCTAAAAAAATATGAACCGTTTGATCCTGAAATACCTTCTCCCGAACAATTTCTGGGGTATCCGATAGGATCTCATCATACCAGGTATGATAGAATTGTTGCTTATTTCGAAACACTGGCTGAAGTCTCCGAAAAAGCAATACTCACTCAATATGGTCAGACCTTTGAACTCAGGCCACTGATCATACTGACCATTTCCAATCCCGGGCATATTTCCGACCTTGAGAACATCAGGCTGAAGCATGTTCAATTTATAGATCCTTCCAATAAGGATACTGAATCCAGGAATCTTCCTTTATTCATAAACCTGGGATATGGAGTTCATGGGAATGAACCTTCAAGTGCGGAAGCTGCCATGCTCACAGCTTATACACTTATTGCCTCTCAAAAAAACGAAATAAAGAAATATCTTGAAAACGGGATCATGTTTATCGATCCTACCATCAATCCCGATGGCAGGGACAGGCATACCTGGTGGGCGAATATGTATAAAGCAAATCCCCTGGTTGGCGACCCGATGGATGTTGAACACAATGAAGTATGGCCACGGGGCCGGACGAACCACTACTGGTTCGACCTTAACCGCGACTGGTACCTGGCTATAAATCCAGAAAGTCGAGGTAAACTCAAATGGTATCATAGGTGGTATCCAAATGTAGTAACTGATTTTCACGAAATGGGATCGTCAAGCACTTACTTTTTCGAACCTATGAAAGACAACGGATCAATGCATCCCATCATGCCGCTAGCCAATTATACTACATTAAATGATACATTCGCCCGGTATTTCAAAGAAGGCATGGACAGTATAGGTTCCCTGTACTTTACCAAGGAAGTTTTTGATGGGACATATCCCGGATACGGTTCCTCCTATCCTGACCTTCAGGGGGGACTCGCCCTCCTGTTTGAGCAGGCCAGTTCCAGAGGGCATTTACAGAAGAAAGAGGATGGTAGCGAACTAACTTTCGCCTTTACTATTCGTAACCAATTTGTATCCAGTATGGCTACAATCAAGGCCGGTATCGAGAACCAATCCCTTCTTTATGATTATCAGAAAGATTTTTTCGCATCTGCACTCACCAACGCAGCCAAAAGTTCGGTTAATGCATATGTTTTTGGCGATAGATACGATAAAAACAGGAACCTGGCCTTTATCGACAAGCTCTTGATTCATAAAATTAAAGTTTATAGGCTTAAAGAAAGTATCGCAGTTAAGGGCAGAACATATGATCCGGATTTCGGCTTTATCATACCCACAGAGCAGTCCCAGTACAGATTGGTCCAGTCTGTATTTGAAACCTATAATGTATATGGTGACAGCGTATTTTACGATGCCTCAGCCTGGTCACTGGCCAATTTCTACAATATGCCTTATGGAGAAATAAGCGGGAACTTCAATATTGGTGAAGAAATAACTGAGATCAATGATCTGATAGAACATGACAGATTAGACCGCTCCGATTATGCATACGTCATCTCCTGGGACGATTATAGTGCACCTGCTTTTCTTTACTATCTTCAGCATAAGGGCGTAACGGCCTCATCTTCGTTCAAGTCGTTCTCGATTCAAACCACCCGGGATCAGGTGAGATCCTTTGACCTGGGATCCCTGGTAATTCCGGTAAAAGGACAAACCATTTCAGAAGACTCACTATTTAGCCTGATAAAAACAGGAGCTGAGAAATATGCCATTGAAGTTCACACGGTGGAAACAGGCTATAGTGCATCAGGAATTGACCTGGGAAGTGGCAATATTGCTGCACTGAAAAAACCTGAGGTGCTCATGTTGATTGGCGATGGCGTTTCTTCATACGAAGCGGGTGAAGTCTGGCATCTGCTGGATACCCGTGTTCATATGCCTATTTCAAAAATCCAACTAAGGCAATTTGATAGGATAGAATTTCATAAATATAACGTAATGGTAATGGTATCAGGTAGATATGATCAGCTTGACTCCACGAAACAACAGAAGATCAAGTCCTGGATATCCCAGGGTAATACTCTGATTACTATACGTAATGCTTCTGAATGGATCATAAAGCAGAAACTGGTCAAGGAAGCTCTTATAGAGGTAAAGAAAGATACCACAATTGAAAGGTTACCTTATATAACCGCCAGGGAGCATATAAGCAAAGAAAGGATTGGTGGCACCATCTTCAGGGTTGAGCTTGACCTGAGCCATCCTCTGTGCTTTGGATACCATGAAAAAGAGATCCCGGTGTACCGGAACAGCACAGTTTGGATAGAACCCAGCAAGAATCCGTATTCCACTGTCGCAAAATATACCGAAGAACCCTTGATTGATGGATTTATTACCGATAAGAACCTGGATGAATACATGAAAAAATCGGCCTCCCTTATTGTCAGCAAACTGGGTGGAGGACGTGTGATCATGTTCGCCGACAATCCGAATTTCAGAGGATCCTGGTATGGAACAAACCGGCTTTTCCTGAATGGTATATTCTTAGGGCAAAAGATTCGTGTTCCTGAATAGAAATAATTAAGTAATCTATTTATTCCAGGGCAAGCCAAACCGCCATCTCTCCCATTTTCCTATGCGCCCAGGCGTAATACGGGATGGCTTTAAAGGAGATGTTTTTATTATTTGAAGAAGCCGTGCCTGTTACAGTTCCCAAACCACCCAACAATTCCGGATCATACTGAAAATTAAAAGAGCCATCTTTGTTCAGTGCGATGTCAGGAATGCCGGCCGGATTGTCAATTTCTTCAGCGCAAAACACGATTGGTCCACGTTCGAGGGCCATTTTATTCGCATTGACCTCTACTTTTTCGTTCGATATTACTTTTCTTACCTCCATTTTAAAAGCCAAATCTATATGGTCACCATTATTCCAAGTACGATCACTAAGTTTCAAATATCCATTTTGAATAGATGCATCCATTTTTTTACCATTAACTGATACAGAAAAAGAAGGTGATGCATTATCAATATATGAATAAAGATCCCCCGGCATGACTTCATTTCGCAACCATCCGGGAATCCTGAGCATAAAACTGGCTTTCACCTGGCTTTCAACCTCTATAATCAGTTTTACAGCCCCATCCCAGGGGTAGTTGGTCTCCTGCCGTACAGATAATTTTGCTTCTCCCAATTCAAGATCAGCCACATTGCTCATGTATAGGTTCACATATATTGAATTATCCTTTGTGGCATAAATATATCCCGGGATTGATGGAATAACTCGTACCACATTAACCGGGCAACACGAACAATCAAACCATGGCGATCGGCCACACACCCCCTGGTTGAATGTAGCTATACCATCAGTTTCCAAAGGATTCGGGTAAAAGAAGGTATTTCCTTCAAAAGAAACCCCAGCCAGGAAGCCGTTATACAGGATCCTTTCGAAAACATCCATGTATTGCACCACCCCGCTTCGCAGGAACATCCTGTGATTCCAGAACATCAATGCGATTGCAGCACAGGTCTCTGTATATGCTGTGGCATTTGGTAATTCGTAGGCGGGCCCAAATCCTTCATGACGTGGTTCCGCACCTATTCCTCCCGTAAGATATATTTTCCGTAATACAATGTCCTGCCATATCTTCAATAATGCGCTATCATAAGAAGTCGTGCCGGTTAAAGCAGCTACATCAGTTACACCAGAATAATAATAACATGCCCGAACAGCATGGCCTACCGCTTCTTCCTGTTCAACAAAGAGTTCATGATCCTGGCAGTATTCACCAAAAAGTTCATGTCCCTCCTCATTTCCCCTCTGGTCTACAAAAAATTTAGCCAGTTCCAGGTATTTAATCTCACCAGTTACGCGGTACAGTTTTACGAGTCCAATCTCAATTTCCTGGTGGCCAGGCACCCCCATATTTTTTCCCGGGCCGAATACTTCGTTCACCAAATCGGCATTTTTAATAGCTACATCAAGAAATGTTCTCTCACCGGTTGCCTGGTAATGTGCTACCGCAGCCTCATACATATGACCCACGTTATACAATTCATGAAAAACAGCCAGTTTGGTCCAACGTTCTTCCCCTGCACCATCGGCTGCTTTCTCAGGATTAATGGTCCTATTTGTATATAGATAACCATCATCCTCCTGTGCAGCAGCGATCTT
>CAYMFU010000061.1:0-3710 GCA_964389805.1 uncultured Roseivirgaceae bacterium
GCTATCGCAGCAAGGATAAAAAATAATTCTGCAGGAGATTGTGGGTCATCAACTTCGTCCATTGATACTTCTGCAACGAAATCTTCATTGCCTTTTAATTCTGCGATTCTGCGATAGATTTTTCCAGCTTCCTTTGTCGCAAAAAGAAAAGTCGAAGCGATTCTTCTTATGAAATCTTCATCGATCGTAAAGGGTGAGTTAATCCCTGGAATCGTGAGCTGACCAATATACTTTGAATATTTATTGATAAAGGCATCAATTTCTTCGGCACTTACTTCCTTGCCGATATAATCAGCAACATCCAATGTAAAGAAATCAGAATATGCCACAAAGTCATCAACTGTATCCATATTGATATGATCAGCGTCAACCAGGTATTGTCCTTTCCAACCAAGCGCTTTCACAGAATCATCTGCCTCTTTCTTCACACTTGCCGGATCCGACTTTACTGTCTTATGCTCTCTAAATGACTTGTTCCAAACATGCGTTAATTCTACACCAGCTTCTTTTGCCAGGATACTGCCTTGTAATTGCGCTTCTCCCTGATGCGCAAATCGATCTCCTGTTCCAAATGAATATTTACCAAGTTCCATGACGACTATGTAATTTACTTAAAATTGAATATTTATAATATATCGGATATTTATTAAAAATCTAAAAAATACATGGCTTTAGCACACGTGTGCATAAAGTTAATTAAAAATAATTCTAAAGGAAATTAAATGATAATAATATGGTAAGTTCAAATGGTTATTTACTCTAATTTCTATCACGTGCTTATGTCAATTTGAATTATACTGGGGAAGATAAATGGTATGTACATATCCCTTATCTCGAAGTAATCATATACTTCCCAGAAGATATTTCAAATGTGTCATCTTCCATAGTGACCTGAACCTGCTTTTTGTTAATTACATCCATTACCTCACAAGATGATTTTATATAGTTCTCCGGTAATATAATTTTGGCAGATGCATCAGAAGGAATTTCAATGCTTAAAACGAAGCTATTCTCTGTTATTTCCCAGTCAGACGAAATCGTACCTTTAGCGGAATTGTAACTACATTTTACCCAACTTATATTTCCAACTGGCTTTGGCGCTATAATTACACCACTATAAGCAATAGACTTTTTATCTTGATAAATACCTCCAAGACCAGCGTAAAACCATTCCATAAGATGTCCAAGCATCATATGATTATTAGAGACATCAGCTAGGGCAGCCCAACTCTCAGTTAATGATGTAGCTCCCTTTTTCAGCTGATAACCGTAACCAGGACGGTCGGACCTACTGTTCATTTTGTAAAGTATATCAGATCGGCCATTCTCACTTAACACACGGACAAGAAAGTGGTATCCAATATCTCCTGATGTAAGTGCGTAATTATTTTTAATTATGGAATTTACAAGATTATCTAAAATACGTTCCTTATCCTCACTGGGAAGTATACCAGTGTAAAGTGGCATGGCATAAGCCGTTTGACTTCCAGTAGAACAAACTGCTCTTTTACTGTTATAGTACTTATTAAGGAACGCTTCCTTTACATCCAATGACAAACTTTTAAAATGACTTTTATCTTCTTCCAGGCCCATTAGACCAGCCACTTTTGAAACAATTGATAAATCATAGTAGTAGATCGAAGTTGCTGTAACTGCCTTTGGAGTTAGCTGGGCAACACCTGGATGTTTAGGACCGAGATCATACCAATCGCCCAGACCATAATCTAATATATTGTCTTGTGTTTTGCTTTGCAGGTAGGCCATATAGCGTTTCATCATCGGATAGGCCTTCATAAGCACCTCTTTATCACCGTACCAATTATAGATCTGCCATGGAATAATCACCGAAGCACTACCCCACTCAGGCGAGTCTCGAAAACCATCTTTAAATGGGACATACTCCGGGGCAATATCAGGAACTAATCCATTGTCTAGCTGCGAATCAATCATATCGTCTACGATCTTGCTGAATAATTTGTGAATATCGAAATTGTAATGCATTGATGGACCAATGAGGTAGGTCTGCTCCAGCCAGCCAAGTTTTTCACGATGAGGACAGTCTGTAGCTACACTTGCCATGTTGCTTTTTATTCCCCAATTAATAAGATCAAAAATTTGATTGAAGAGTGTATCGGAACAACTGAATGAACCCACTGCTGGTGATGAATTGCGTGTATGAAGCATTTTAAGCTCCAATATTTCAGCTTTATTGTCGGTTGTGTCTTGTTCGATAATATCCACATCTGCAAACCTGAATCCGTAATAAGTAAATCTTGGTCGCCACGTTTCCTCAACCTCACCTTTGAGGGTATAATTATACTCATATGGGCCACCGCCACTTCGCTGGGTAACATTACCACTTTTATCAATAAGCTCATCGGGCATGATCCTAATTCGGGCTCCCTTGTTCCCTTTAACTTTTAAAGAAATGATTCCTGAAGCATTTTGCCCAAAGTCGTAAATTGTTCTTCCTGTTTTTGATTCAAATACTTTCTGAACTTGGAATTCCTGCATGATCTTTAGTGGATAATCTTTCTCCTGAATCAGTTTTTCTACAGGATCATTTAATATCACAGGATCACTCCAGGACGAATCATCAAAGCCAAAGCTGTCCCATCCCTCTTGCTCAAGAGTAGCATCATAATCTTCCCCTCCGAAAATACTGCTAAAGGTGATGGGAGAAGGAGAAACTTTGCAAGCCTTATCCGAAACAACGTTAATCCTTGTGCCATCACTTAACTTCAGGGTCAGATTAAAAATCAACTTTGGATAGCCATAAGCTTGCACCAGCTTTCTATATCGCTCACGATTAATATTATAGAATCCATTCCCGACAATAACTCCAATGGCATTATCTCCTTGTTTTACCTGCTCTGTAATATCATATGTGTTGTATAATTCATGTTTTTGATAATAGCTCCAACCGGGCGCAAGAAAGCTATCTCTAATTTTATTTCCGTTGATATGTAATTCATAATGTCCTAATCCACTAATATGAATTACAGCGCTTTCGATATTGTCAGGCACTTTAAAATCCTTTCGAAATAGCGGAACTACGGAGCGCTTAATACACCTTTCTCCCAATCCGTTACCTTGGCCATGAACAGCAGGCACTACTTTCATATCCTCTGCCAATTGTTCGAAGGCAATCCATTTTGCATTAGCCCAGGTATCCGTTGGATCAGATGATGACTTTTCGTTTTGGCAACTAATTAATAGAAGATATCCTAAAAAAAATAAGAGATATTTGCTCATGTGAAAAATAATTAGAATTGAAATTTTATATAGCTTTCTTGTATTGGATTTCTTTTGGGTTTATGGTTATTGCTCTACAATTTATTTATAAATAAAAGGAATTGCATAAATTAATTTCTTCTATCTCTCATTCAGATAATCCCTCAAATATTCAAATTTATCAGTTAAATCTCCATCCGCAGTAATTGTTGCATTTTTGATGATAGGCTGATCGTAGCCTGTCAGCAATTCAGGCAAAACATATTGCATCATTTGTTCACCAAATGACTCTGAAGCATCGCGCGGTAATTCATTTGGCAAGTTATCTATCGACATGACCGACAATTGATCTTCACTTGAAAACGCTTTCTTTTCTTCGAAGGTTTTAAGGTCCAAATCATATACCGGATCATCAATGGTCGTAGGTCTCGTTGTGGTTGGAACAGAGCCATTAATATCACAGGTTATATCTGCAA
>CAYMFU010000062.1:0-3684 GCA_964389805.1 uncultured Roseivirgaceae bacterium
AAATAGTCTGTTGAGGGCAATTGAAAGTGCAGAAATAAGATTCCCCTATTTTAAAGTTGCTCTACGGAGAGGGTTTTTTTGGTATTATCTTGAACAGGTCGATCATCCAATTATTGTCAGCCGCGATGAAGGTATTCCATGCCAGGCATTTAATAAAAAAAGTGAGAACAGATTACTTTTCAGAATATTGGTATATAAGAATCAGATAAGTGTTGAATTTTCACACATTCTCTCGGATGGCCATGGCTTATTAATTTTTCTTAGTTCAATAATCATGTATTATTTTAGAGATAAAGGTTTAATACAGGACAATCAACTTGACAAATTATATAGAACTGAAGCTGACAGGGAAGAGTTGGAGGATGCTTACAGCCGATATTTTAAAGAAGATATTCCACCGGTAATACGACAAGCCAGGTCTTTTCACCTGCCTTTTCCATTAAGACAAAAACCACGCTTTAAAATGCTTTTAGCTATATTATCTATTAATGAATTGAAGCTGAAAGCAAAGGAAAAAGGAGTGAGTATAAACAACTACTTGATTTCTGTTTATCTGCTGATTCTCCAGGACATATATTTCGAATATATAGATAATGGCATCTCTATCCGAAATAAAATAGCCAGAATTCAAGTACCTGTAAACCTTCGGAATATTTACCCATCTAAAACAATGCGAAACTTTTCGCTATTTGTAATGCCTGAAATAGATTTTCGGCTGGGTAAATACTCTTTTGACGAAATTTTAAAAATCGTCTACCATAAAATGCAGCTGGAAACAGATGAAAAGATCATCAGTAAAATAATATCGCGTAATGTTGGCGGTGAAAGAAACTTTCTTGTCCGAGGTATACCCATCTGGATAAAAAGTCTGATACTTAACTTTAAATACTTAAGCGAGGGGGCTAATCAGTACAGTGGCGTCGTAACCAATTTAGGTAAAATTCATCTACCGGAATCAATTCGCAGTAAAATAGACTATTTTGCAATTACTCCGCCGCCACCAAACAAAAAACTAAAAATTAACTGTGGTGTAATCGGCTATGGAGATAAGCTTGTTATAAGTTTTGGAAATATTACAAAATCAACAGAGTTTGAAAGGAGGTTTCTGCATTTTCTTACTCAACAGGGAATGAAAGTCAGAATCACAAAAAAATGATGGAAAAATGAATTCCTGCAATTATTGTGGCGTTGAACTAGACCATGATATGGATTTTTGTCCATTGTGCAGGCTATCTGTTGATGAAGAATTTGTATCACCGAAGGAAGCAAAACCTAAACAACCCTTGTTAAGAGACAAAATAATCTACGATTTTAAGAGTCTTACAAATAGGCAGAAGCATAAGCTATTCTGGGAGATATCTGGAATTATTCTAATTTCAGGAATTCTTGTTACCCTAATTATTAATTTCATTGTGAGTAAAAACATCAGTTGGGCAAAGTATAATGTAACTGTTTCCCTGATACTTTTTGCTAACATTAGCTTTTTTACACTTTGGCGCAGCAGACCTGTACTACTTTTGTTAGGCAGTTTAATTTCTACATCGGCACTTCTGTTATTGTTAGATTTATTCAGTTCGAACATAGGTTGGGGTACCAAACTGGGAATACCTATACTGGCATCATTTTACATACTTTTACTAATAGTTTTGTGGCTCACCAATATCTCACGACAAAGGGGATTTAATATTCTCGCTATTATTTTTATCGCGATAGGTTTATTTGTGATATGCATAGAAATCTTTATTTCATTCTATTTTCTGGGAGAATTTAGTCTTAGCTGGGGTATTATTGCCGGGGCATCTTTAATTCCCATTTCGGCCCTATTGTTTTTCGTGCATTACAGGCTAAAGACTGGAATGGATCTAAAACGGTTTTTTCATATTTAGAACCATTTAAACAGCTCAGTCCAAAGATCGCGCTCCAGCACAAAGTATAATAAAAATGTTGCTATCCATCCATGGGCAATTCCTATAGCCCACAGATTTCTCCATCTAAAGTATACGGTAATAAAAACTAATTCCATGATAAATGTAAAAATCATTAGGAAGAAGCTTGGGTAATGAATTAAACCAAATAAAAATGATACAAGGAAAATAGTTATATACCTGTTTAATTTTACTTCGAATATGCTTAGCAAACTATTAGAAATAATACCAAGCATCAAGTATTGCTGAATTATACCCCACAGTGGATAAAGAATGAAAATCGGAATTATATGCCATGTAATAAATAATCCGTTATTAAAATGACCGTATAGAATGGATACTGTTATACTTAGGATTACAAAGGGTAATAATGAAAGCATTGTTTGTTTAAAAAACTCCCTTTTAAATCCCCAAAATGACAATATGTTGTTATTTACTGAAACCCGGTAAAATATATAGGCAATCCAAAACAAACAAATCCCCGCAATGTAGAAGGCTCTCATCATCAGCCAGTCCATTAGGATAAATTTGAGCACGGCAGTTAGCAAAACCGCGTACAAATTAAATCGCTGATATTTGAAATTCTTAATAATATTTTGTTTGCTACAGGATTAAGTTAAGCAAATTATGCATTCGAACCTGATTAATACGCTACCTAACTTAGTTTCCGCAAAAATTGGATTTATAGGATAATCACCCTTGTTGCCATCCTGGTATTTTTCATCAGGATTCACCAGGGCACCCCGACCTTCGATCACATTTATCTTGTGAAAGATAAATTGATATTGACCAGGGTCCCTTGTTCCTCGATAATATAGGTCATATGCACTATAGAATATCAGATATATACAACGATAAAAAGACCTGTAACTATATTGGCACGCAATTTTCCAATGGAAAATATAAGCTGGATAATTATTACATTTGATGTTTCCAGATTACGTCTTAATTCCTCATTAAACGATGACAGCAGTCAAGATAAACAAGCTGTATAAATCATACAACGGAAAGCCTGCTGTCGAAGATTTATCTTTTACTGTGAATCCAGGGGAACTACTAGGTCTCATCGGGCCAAATGGTGCAGGAAAGAGTACAACCATCAAGATCTTGCTTGATTTTATGAAGCCTGATTCAGGTACAGTAAGCATCTTCGGTGAACCAATGAATGAAGCACTTAAGAATCAAATAGGATATTTGCCAGAAGAACGGGGTCTGTATAAAAGATTGACAGCCATCGATCAGATCCTGTACTTTTCCTCTTTGAAGGGGCTGGATCATTCAAGTGCAGAAGAGAAGGCTGATCAACTGCTTCGCCAGACTGGAATGCTGGAAAGCAAACAGAAGAAAATCAAAGACCTGAGCAAGGGAATGGGGCAAATCATCCAGTTCATTGTCACCGTGATCCATGATCCACAATTGATCATTATGGATGAACCCTTCTCCGGTCTTGATCCGGTAAATACAGAAATGATGAAGAACTTCATCTCGCAACTGAGGAATGAAGGGAAGACTGTCATTTTGAGTACGCATCAAATGAATCAGGTGGAGGAATTATGTGACCGGGTACTTATGATAAATCATGGACGGGAGGTTTTATACGGAGACTTGAAGGAAATCAAAGGCAATTATAAAGAGCATTCCGTACGTATCGATGTGGACGGAGAAATCGGAAACCTGGATGGCGTGATCCACCAGAAGTTCAATAAAGGAATCCTTGAATTGGACTTATCCCCGGAAATAACTCCTCAAAATATCCTCG
>CAYMFU010000063.1:0-10088 GCA_964389805.1 uncultured Roseivirgaceae bacterium
CCTGAACCCATTCCATATCTTCAGATGATACATCGACCTGAATGTCAACAGTCTCTCCATCCTCGCTTTTAATAACCATTACACCGGAACCTTCATCACCCAGCTTCATGGTGATATTTCCATTTTCATCTGATTTCTTAAAGACATCGATGGAAGAATCATCTTTCATTTCATCCACGCTTTTGTAGGTTTTTTTAACGACCTTTTTCTCTCCGTTTTCAGTGGTGGTTGTTTCAACCGTATAGCTTGGTTCACCGCTATCATCATCTATGGTTACTTTAACTTCTTTTTTAATGGTCTTAGATTTTTCCTCTTCCTCCTGGGCAATAACAAAGGTTATAGAAAAAAGCCAAATAAAGACCAAAACTGAAATTCCATGTATCTTTTTCATTATTCTAAATAGTTTTTAATGGATTAACAGGAGCAAATTTAACCGCATAAATGGATTTATTCGTTAAGGCCAGGTTAAAGAGTGTTAAAAAGTGTTAAATATAAACTTATAATAATAGGCTGACGTTAGATTTGTATTATGAGTCGTAAAATGATACGAACTATAATAGCATTGATGTCATTGGCAATGATTGGACTGATTGGATTTCAAGCCTATTGGATCAATAATGCCATAGATGTGAGTAACGTAAAATTCAACCAGAATGTTCATGAAGCGCTATACCATGTAGTGTCCAATCTTGAAAAACGAGAAGTTTATTATGCTGCGTCAAAACAGATCAACAGCCGTCCGTTAAATAATCGTTTTTTTCAGATGGATACCAATATGTTTTGGACTAACCAGCATTCCAATATCTATATGGATTCATTTGCATCGCGTAACCGACAGAATCAGGGAAATACAATAACTTGGGAATCTGGTTTTAGGATTGAGGACTCGCTGTTATTTGGAAATCAAATGGTCAGGATCAGCTATGAAATATCTGATAATGGAAATCCTGATCGCAATCAATTTGTGGGAAAAGAAGATTTTTATAGCCAAAACCAGATTGAAGTGGATTTCAATAATTTAGAGACGTATGAAAACGAAGTACGCAGGAACATTCAGAAATTTGCTGAGAAATCCAGAATGGTAACGATAGTTCTTGATGACCTTCTAGGTGAGCAGAAACAGATATCCAACAGGGTGGAAAAAGAACAGATCGATAAAATGCTAAAAGATCAACTGCAAATGAAAGGTATTGACATCGATTATGAATATGCAGTTGTTGACAGGGGAATTAATCATGTTATTTTCAGTGATTATCAACCAAACGATGAAAAGGAAGTGCTTTTGTCCGACTTCTCCATTAAACTATTTCCGAATGATTTTACCGGTGGCCAGAATTACCTGACGATCTTTTTTCCGGACCAGACTGGATTTTTGATCAAGGATATTTGGTTAACTCTCACTTCATCAGTTTTTCTGGTATTGCTAATCATATTTTGTTTCGCCTATGCAATTTTTGCAATTATCCGACAAAAAAAGCTTTCTGAAATAAAGAATGATTTTATCAACAACATGACACATGAGTTCAAAACGCCTATTTCTACCGTATCGCTGGCATGTGAAGCATTGCAGGATAAGGACATTCAGAAGAATGAATCATTTATAGCCAAATATGTTGAGGCCATCCGGGATGAAAACCGACGCCTTGGGCATCAGGTGGAAAAGGTTTTACAAATGGCCACACTTGACAAAAAG
The DNA here is from genome assembly GCA_964389805.1 of uncultured Roseivirgaceae bacterium. GTDB lineage: Bacteria > Bacteroidota > Bacteroidia > Cytophagales > Cyclobacteriaceae > JAGTVG01. Next base: position 1,694 of record CAYMFU010000063.1, read on the forward strand.
GAATACAGGTTGAAACTTGAAGAATTGGACATTCACCAGATAGTAGATAAGGCGCTGTCACATGTAAATTTACAAATTGAAAAAAGAGGCGGAAGCATACATAAGAATCTGATAGCAAGCAATAATATTATAATAAGTGACGATGTACACTTGACCAATATTATATATAACCTGCTTGATAATGCAAATAAATATTCACCTGATAAGCCTGAGATCGAAATTGATACGGAGGACCATCACCAGGGACTTCTGATTAGAATATCCGATAAAGGTATTGGCATGACCAAAGAAGCTATTGATAAAATCTTTGACAGGTTTTATAGAATTCCAACCGGAAACATCCACGATATAAAAGGATTTGGGCTTGGATTGACATATGTGAAAACTATATTGCTGGCTCTGGGTGGACATATCAAGGTAAAAAGCACACCTGGTAAAGGAAGTTCTTTTGAAATTATTTTACCTTTAGATAATGGACAAAATTAAATTACTTGTCGTTGAGGATGATCCAAATTTAGGGCAGATCTTAAGTGATTATTTAAGATTAAAAGCATACGATCCCACCTTATGTATTGATGGAGAAATTGGTCTTGAAGCTTTTAAAACAGGTCAGTTCGACTTATGCCTCCTGGATATTATGATGCCGAAAAAGGATGGTATTACCCTGGCTAAGGAAATAAGGCTGCTAAATAAAGAGATACCGATTATCTTTCTAACAGCAAAATCTTTAAAGGAAGACACCCTGGAAGGATTCCACGCTGGAGCAGATGACTATATTACCAAGCCCTTCAGCATGGAAGAACTTTTGCTCCGTATTCATGCTGTATTACGCCGTTCCATAAAAGGAGATAAACACCAAAAAACCATTTATACATTTGGAAAAAGTACATTTGACTTCGATAAGCAAACATTGATCATAGGAGATCAGAAAATTAAACTAACCAATAAAGAATCTCAACTTCTCAGGCTTTTATGTCAAAATATGAATGAAGTTCTTGACCGTAGTGCTGCATTAAAAATGATTTGGCGGGACGACAGTTATTTTAATGCAAGAAGCATGGACGTTTATATCGCCAAACTGAGAAAATATCTGAAGCATGATGATAGTATTTCTATTATAACAATCCATGGAGAAGGATTTAAATTGATAGAAATCAAATAAATTCACCCTTTTAATTTTCCGGTTTTATTCAATTTCTTCCTTTTTGTCTTTATATTTAAAATATTTTTTAATTTTCTATATAATGATCAAATTATATCCTTCCATTAGCATTTTAAACGGAAAAGTAACCAGACTTACACGAGGTGATTACTCTCATGAAAAAGAATATGAAAAAAGTCCGGTTGATTTTGCCAGGATGTTTGAGGACATAGGCATTGAGGTTATTCATCTGGTTGATCTTGATGGTGCAATAAAGGAATCACCAGTAGCATATCACGTGCTTGAAGCCATAGCAGGTCATACAGATCTTGAAATTGAGTATTCTGGTGGAATACGGACAGATGGTGATATATTAAAGTTATTTGAACATGGTGCCAAATATATTGCCGTTTCAAGTATTGCTGCAAAAAACAGAGAATTGTTTACTTCCTGGCTTTTCTCGTATGGGCGTGAGAAAGTATCCCTTTCAGCAGACGCTTCAGATGGTAAGCTTTTAATCAAGGGATGGCAGAAAAAAACCGACATCGATCTCTATGAATTTATATCCTACTTCTATGATCGTGGATTGAAATATGTGAAGGTAACAGACGTTACCAGGGATGGAACTATGGTTGGACCTAATTTTGAGTTATACAAAGACCTTGTTGGTAAATTTCCTGATTCAAAGATCTTCGCAAGTGGTGGTGTAAGGTCAGCAGAGGATATACAAAAACTTGAAGATGCCGGAGTTTATGCTGTAATTTTTGGAAAGGCCTTTTATGAAGGTAAACTTACCCTCAAGGATTTAAAAACTTTTATTAAATAAGTAGTTCTGGCCGGATCTTTTAAAAGTCCGCAGTACTTTTGCCGATCTTTCCTGGAGAAGTTCGAATCGTTTGCCTGAAATTTCTATTGAACGATGGCTATCCGGGAAATTTTCTTAAGGTGTTAAAAATAAGACTGCCAGGGAAAGCAAAACGGAAAGTGATTCAAATGGGTGACTTTGAGTTCAGGGGATTTAGACAAAAAGATATATCGAAAATGCGAAAGACTTTTAATCTAGCATTTTCTGATTACATCGTCCCCATTAATCTAAGCCATGGTCAGTTTATTCAGAAGATAATTCAGAAAACCTGTATCAGTTTCAATTATTCCGTAGGCAGTTTTTCCAATAAAAAACTGATTGGTTTCATTTATAACAGCATCAATTATTATGAAGGAAGGAAGACTGCATATAATGGTGGTACCGGGGTCGTTCCTGAATATCGGGGCAATAAGCTTACCGAGAAAATGTATGATTCAATTTTTCCAAAATTAGAAAAAAATGGAATCGAACAATGTTTGCTCGAAGTAATATCGAATAATAAACCAGCCATCAAAGTATACGAAAACCTTGGATTTACAAGATCAAAATTCTTTCATTGTCTTAAGTTAAAAAAGGAGAGTTCTTATTTGCAGGCATTCAGAAAACCAGATATCGAACTTGTAATTCCCCAAACTCCTAAATGGAAAAAATATGAAAGTTTCTGCGATTATAATGCATGTTACCTTGATTCCTTTCCGTTGTTAAAAAAGAATAAACTAAATGAATATATTCTCGAGGCATATCAGAATAACCAACTTGTCGGTTTCCTAATTTTTAACAAAAAAATGGGAAGGATAGAGCATATTGGAATTGATCATAATGCACGGGGAAAAGGTATTGCCGCAATGTTGATTAAGAAAATGATTAGGGTATGCCGAAATAAACCTATTTATATCTTAAATCTTAATGAACGGAATTACGACGTTTTGAACTTTTTCCTGAGGGTTGGATTTAAGAACGAAATTGATCAATTTGAATTAAAATTGTCTATTCCAAGAAATTAATGATACAAAGTTCCGGAATTAATGCGATTATAAAAGGTGAATTTCTCCAATTCATTAAAGATCTTCCCATTTCCTATCTATCAACAGATTCAAGAAAAATAATAAATAATGAATCAAGCTTGTTTTTTGCCATTAAAGGTAAAATTCATGACGGGCACCAATATATTGACGATCTCTACAATAAGAACATACGGCAATTTATCATTGAAGAAAAGGATTTTAATATCGGGAAATATCCTGAAGCCAATTTTTACCTGTGCGAAAATTCAATATTTGCACTTCAGGAATTAGCTGCACATTACAGGAAATTATTCTCTTTAAAGATTTTAGCTATTACTGGAAGTAATGGAAAAACCATCGTAAAAGAGTGGCTTTCACAGATACTGTCCTGGAAGTATAATGTAGTAAAATCACCAAAAAGTTACAATTCTCAGATAGGGGTTCCATTATCCATTTGGCAGATCAACGAATCCCATAACTTTGGCGTATTCGAAGCAGGTATTTCGACAAGAGCTGAAATGACAAGGCTTGAAAAGATTATTAAGCCGGATATAGGTATTCTTACCAATCTGGGTTCGGCCCATGATGAAGGATTTCATTCAAGAAACGAAAAGCTACAGGAAAAAATACAACTATTTAAGAATTGCAAGATCCTGTTTTATAATCTGGATGATGACCTGATTCATTCCACTTTATCAGAATTGTTACCTGAATGTGAAAAAGTGACCTGGGGATACCACAATGATGCTACCTTCCGAATACAAGAAATATCACAAGAGGGAAAAATTACAAAAATCCGGATCGAACACGATTCCTCTACATATGAATTCATTTTTAAATTTACGGATCAGGCTTCTATTGAAAACATAATTCATTGTATCGTATTCTTGTTGAACTCGGAATGGACAGTATCCGAAATCCAGGAAGGACTCGATGCTTTGCATACTATCTCCATGAGATTGGAAATGAAAAGAGGGGTTAATGATACATATTTAATAGACGACACGTATAATAATGATCTTGCGGGATTAGAAATTGCTCTGAATTATTTAAACAACCAGAAGCAACGTAGTAAAAGATCTTTGATCTTATCGGATATTCTGCAATCCGGTATGAGTATTCCCAGATTATACGAAAAAACAGCCGAAATAATCAATCAAAATTCGTTGGATAAAATAATCGGTATAGGGACTGAAATCAAACATATAAAAGATCATCTGAATACAGATTTTTATTGGTATAAAGATACATCCGGCTTTCTTGAAGAATTCGATCTGAATAATTTCAGTAATGAAATTGTGCTGGTGAAAGGAGCTCGTAATTTTGGACTGGAAAAGGCCATTCGATATCTGCAGGAAAAACTTCATGGCACCGTCTTTGAAATCAATTTAGATGCTTTAAGCCATAATTTAAATGTTTACCGTTCTTACCTGAAACCAAGTACAAAAATTATGGTAATGGTAAAAGCCCTGGCTTATGGAAGCGGCAGCATTGAGGTGGCCAATCTTCTAGAGTTTCATCGTATTGATTATTTGGGCGTGGCGTACACGGATGAAGGAGTCACATTAAGGAAAAATGGCATTAATTTACCTATCATGATCATGAATCCATCTTTGGATTCATTAGATAAAATCCTGGAATTCAGGTTAGAACCGGAAATCTACAATCTGAGACTATTGAAGGAGATCAACCGATATACAAAAATAAATAACCGTCCAATTCAGCTACATATTAAACTGGATACTGGAATGAGTCGTCTTGGATTTGATCCAGACGATCTGGATGAAATGATTTCAATCATAAAAGGAAATTCCCTTATTACCGTGGCGAGTGTTTTCAGCCATTTGTCAAGTGCAGATATAGCTGACCATAATGATTTCACAGAAAAACAGGCCAGCAGATTCAGAAAAGCTACTCAATTTATAGAAAACCAGATAAACAGCGAATTTATTTGTCATATTGCCAATTCCGCTGCAATTATACGCTATCCTGAATTTCATTTTGACATGGTACGACTGGGAATAGGACTATATGGATTTGACGCCACCGGTTTAATAAATGATCAACTCCGATCAATCGGTACTTTAAAAACGGAAGTCTCACAAATTAAGAAATTGAAAAAGGGAGATTCTGTCGGTTATGGAAGAAGAGAGGTAATAGATAAGGATAGTACTATTGCAACTATTGCCATAGGTTATGCAGATGGTTTTTTCAGATCTTTTGGAAATAAAATTGGTTCAGTTTGGATAAATGGAAGCCTGGCACCGGTCATTGGAAATGTTTGTATGGATATGACAATGATAGACATAACCGAGATTGAGGCACAAGAAGGTGACCCGGTAATTATTTTTGGTGATGAACAGCCTTTGAAATTACTCGCAGACTCAATACATACCATTCCTTATGAGATACTTACAAATATCAGTGAAAGGGTGAAAAGGATTTATATCAGTGAATAATGATTAGCTATGAACTAACTCAAAGTACTGATCAAATATTTTTCGGGGTATTACCCGGGTAGGAAGACTACTGCCCCACTTTGGTGATATCTGGAACAATCCATTGAATGATCTTCCTATATAATTTTTACCCTTTTCATAACCTCCAAAGAATCTTCTCTCGTCCGGTTTTTGATTACATTTGAATTCTACTCTAAAACGATCCATGGTGTGTTATTAATAAGTGCTTGTGTTGGTTCTTAACGAATATAATAAAATATTGTTTACAATACACAATAAATCAGGTGACATTTTCGTTTAAAAATGATGAAAAATGCCGTTTTTTATAAGAAAAATCAAATTTAATCTTCGAATATATCAAAAAATGCAGTAGATGTCTGATTTTTGTACTATTTTTGAAAATCTAAAAAAAATTTTGAGATTCTCGGGTTGGGGCGCAAAAAAGCATTGATATTATTACTTTTTATAGTTTTTGGAATACTACCCTGCAGCTATGCCAATGAGTATTCTATCTTCGAGCAAAACCAGAAAAAAGGACTCCAAGATCATCGGGGAAAAGAAATTATACCAGCAGAATACGATGATATTGGCTGGAGTGACGGACAAACCAAAGTGCTTGATGGGATAATCGGTTATAAAATCGATGAATATTGGGGATTAATAAATCTCAAAAACTCAAAATTGACTAATGCGAAATTTAAAGATCTTATTCCTGGGAATAGATCTGTAATTGCCTCTATCCCTGACTCATATAAACTGAATAACCTGTATGGGCTTATTAGTCCCACAGGCAAAATCCTGATAAATTTCAAATATAATTCCCTTGAAAGTTTTGGGACAAACTTTGTTGTAAGCAAAAAAATAGATGGAAATATTCTGTATGCTGTAATCAATCATAAAGATGAATTAATTCTACCCTTTGATTATTTTTCTGCCTTTAAGGTCACAAACAACATCTTTGCTTTGAAAAATATCGATCAGGATCTGGACCTTATTGAACCATCCGGATCTTTTCTTATCGATGTTAAGGTTGATGGTGTAGAAATTCTTGCTGATCAATTATTGATAATTTCAAAAAATGGTAATAAAGGTCTGGTTGATTTTAAAGGAGAAGAGATCGCTCCTATGAATTATCAGAGGTTTTTTATAAATGAAAGTGGATTATTAAATGGCCTGCCCTCAAAGGATTGGAGAATGCTGTCTACTAAAGGCAAATCACTTGATACCCTTGGGTACGACGAGGTAATACCCATAGATTCCGGATATTACAGGGCAAAAAGATTAAACTACAGTTTTATCGTAAATGAGTATGGTGAAGAGATATTTAAGATAAAGAACTCTGAGATACAGTTTTTAAATGATTCGCTGGCCCTTTTTGAATCAAGAAATAGATTTGGTGTAATTAACTGCATAGGAGATACCCTGGTAGAAGCGAGCTATGATGCTATTAGGATATCTGGAAACAGGTTCTTTCTATACTCGAAAAAGACAAACCGGATTGGTTGGACATTATCTGACTTGTATGGAGTGCAATTGTCTTCCCAGGAATTTGATGCACTATATCATCTTGATCATCAGAACATTGCCTTTAAAAGAAACGGTTTCTGGGGTATAATCGACAATTATGGGAATGAGAAGATATTTGCTAAATACGATTCGATCTATACCAAGATGAATGATTTGTTTCTGGTGGATTTCTATAGTGAAAAGGGAGTGGTTGATGTATTTGGAGAATGGAAGGTATACCCTCAAAAAGGAGACGTTTTTCTATTGGAGAATGGAAATTATCTGATCAGTTCCTACTTTCAAAGCCGTGTCATTAATAAATGGGGATACGAATTATTCGTTTCAGAAAATTACCTTAAGCCATTTAAAACGGGATTTATCGAAGAAGATTTCGAAGACAAGTTTGGCCTCCTGGATTACAACTTTAATCGTTTGCTTCAGGTTGATAATTTATTTGTGGGACCGATTGTAGAGGATTCTGCTTTCTTATTTAAAAATGAAAAAGGATGGGGAATAGTTGAATTGTCAGGTCAAATCTTATTTAAAGATGATAACCGGTTTGAACAAATAATTGGTTATAATGATGAATTCATTGGAGTTAAGATCGATGGATATTATGGATTTATTGATTTGAGGGGTAAACTTCGAATTGCCAACCGATATGAAGGGATTGGATTGTATAACGATGGGATGGCCAATATAAAGATCCTGAAAAAATGGGGAACTATTAACAAGCAGGAAGATATCGTTGTTCAGCCCTATTACGATCAAATCGGGGTATTTGAAAACAGACTCGCCATTGCCTTAAAGAATAAAAAATATGGTATTTTGAATGACATTGGACAAACGGTTGTCGCATTTGATTATGATTCCCTATATAGAATACAAAACGGCAATTTCATTTGTATTTTGAATTCCAATTATGGACTTATAAACAATCAGGGTGAAATTATGTTTTATCCAAAATATGATTCTATTTTAGATCTTGATAATGGTTATGTAATTGCGGAACGTAAAAATAGATTTGGGGTTTTCAGTTCCAGTGGGGTATTTATAATACCAGTTAAATATGATCAGATTATATTTGATCCTTATAAACAATTGTTTCTTGTCTCTGAAGAACCGGGATGGGAGCGCATAATGGATCTAAAGGCTGCCGGAACATATTAAAATGCACTGGCAGATTTATTGCGGGTAATAGATATATATTTATGAGCAAACACTACAAATTAAGCCTGTTTTATTTGATAATCCTTATTGCAGCCATTTCCTGCAAAAAATTGGAGGCTCCTGTATATGAATCAGTAGATAATATTGAGATCAAAGATCGGTCCAGCAATTCAGTTACGATTTCGGCAAATGTGAATTTTCATAATCCAAATAATTATAGAATTACCTTAAAAAACGCCGATATCGATGT
>CAYMFU010000064.1:0-15041 GCA_964389805.1 uncultured Roseivirgaceae bacterium
ATACATACACACACATACATACATACGTTTTATAATAATACAAACATTATGCCCATGTCTTACACACCTCAGGCTATTCACTGAATCCAGGCATTCACACATTCATGCACATTACATACGTTACATTAATACAACACAAACATACAGACCAATTAACAAACATATACATACATGAGTACAGAGTAATATACACTCACACAATAATTATCTCCGCTTTCAATTGCGAACACAGAAAATATTCCTTCATTGCAGACGGTGTTATTTCCAATTTCAAAGTGAGAGCAAAAAGTATATTATAAAAACTAAAACCGAAATAAATGATGGCAAACAATAATATTACCGCCTTTAAGAGTTGTTCACTCATAAATTTTTGATCCTAATGTTAGTTTATATAAAAAAAGTATTGAAAGAACCACCAATCAATACTTCAAAATATATTTTTCTATTTTTTTAATAGGTGACCGTACTTCTAATTTTCCGTACCTGCGTGGTTATGCGTTCAAGTATAGTGTCAGATAAAACTACATTTCCTTTATTTTCATCAAGCAAAACATCAATATCCAGTTCTTCGTAATTGGATTTCAATTCTTCCATACTGTTGATCAAGCCTTCAATCCAATCTCCTTTATTATCAATGCTTTTAAGCAAACTGATCATATTGGCCAGAGCAGTATCCTGCTCAAGTACTATTCTGATCAATGGAGTCAATATCAGATTTCGCTCATCATCTGAAAGCATATCTTTTGGATATGAATCAACAATCTGAGTGGCTATATATAATCCTTCAATAAAGGTGCCGGCGATTACCAGTGCAGCAATATTATTTCTCTCATTCTCTTTCAGATAAGAATCACTTTTATTTATGGCATCGTTTATAATGGCTGCCAGTGTATCTCTTTTCCCAAGATTAGCCTCAAATTTTTCAATGATAGAAACATCGATGGTACTCTGCAGGCCCAGTGCCTCGCCAATGTTCAGACAACCATCCATATAGTTGAGGGCCTCCTGTACCTTCTCATAAGTTACCAGGTAGCCTATATCCGAAGCGTAAACACCCAGGTTCATGGCAGCAACTTTTGTTGATGAGGTATACTTTTCATATTTGCCCAGGTCATTTACCAGTTGTGGAATAAACTCAGCACCCGTAGCCTGGATGATGAATGGTATTTCGGAAGGAGAGGGGATCTCATAAATAATAGCTTCCACCTTTTCCTTAATTTCTGAGGCAGCTTCATCAAACTCGTCAGAGGAAGTTTCTTGCTTTTTGTCTGTACCGCAAGAATATGTCAATAGCATTAATGTCAATAAAAATCCTGTTGAACAAAAATTCTTTATTAGTGTAGCGTTCATATTCATTTAATTTGTAATTGCAATGTGTGTTATTGAATTCTCTATTTGATCATTTTAAAATTCCGGGTCGAATATGCTAATCGTTCTGACCTCATTATCATCGAGTCCAAAACAAATACCATCATCCCTATACGCATAATACTGTATATTACCACTTGAATATTTCAGTTGGGATACCGCCTGACCATACAATTCCTTGATCTGATTTAATGAATCCCAAAATTTCAAACCAACAGAAGTTGTAAGATCCTGACAAATAAATTGATTGTATTCAGGATAACTGCTTATGGTAAAGAAAACGACCAGGCCATCCTTAAAATATACACTGGTTACAGGGAGGTCCATGATATACCTGAAATTGACAACATAGTCAAAATCGATGTTCAATTCTTTCAGAGGTTCACGAAGCATTTCCGGAGCACTTTCCTTCGATAGTTTAGAGCCGTCAAAGCCGATAATCCAGATCACATCCTCGTATGTGACGCCTAGTTTCAGGTCACCAAATCGTTCTTTTGGGATTATGTCTTGAGCTGATACATAACAGGCAGTAAAGAACAATACAATAAATACAATTATTCTCATAACTTAGTTAATTTAATAGCCAGTCTTATTTCATTAAAAAATTACATCATACAATGTGTTGTAAAACGCCTTTATATTTAAATAACAACGATTAAATTAGTATATATTATAATATATTCAAGTAATTTTCTTTCATTAAAAGTTGATTATTTATGGTTAAACATGTAGTAATGTGGAGATTGCATCAGAATAATGCTGAAAACAGGTCGGTGATCAAAGATCTATTGAATAAACTTCCAGCTGTAATTCCGGAATTGAAATCACTGGAAGTAGGCGAAGATATTAACCGGAGCCCGGTTGCCTTTGATCTTGTACTGATCACAACACATGCTGACACCGGTGACCTTGAAAAATATCAGAAGCATCCCGAACATGTTTCAGTTGCCAAACGTATAACTGAATTAGCAAGCGACAGAGTGGTTGTAGATTTCGAATATTAAAAATAATGTTAAACGAAGTTGAGTTTATGAATATCCCTTTTTTTGAAAAAGTAAAGAAAGTTTACTTTGAAGGGGAATTTATAGTGGCAATTCGATATTATGAATATAAGATCAACCTCTATCTGTATAATAACTATTATGTGGAAGTTTTTTATAATCATAAGAAAGATATGATCGATAAAGTTGAAGTTTTATCTTATCGGCCTTCCAGAATTAAATTTTATGCAGATCAAATAAAATTGCCAGCTGATCTCAATTTGTAGATAAAAAGATATTCGTTATTAATATCGCAAAATATTATTTTTCATACAGAATATATTTCAGAATAATATATAATTTATTGCGGCAAAAATGCTATTTTTTAAAATATTATTAAAATAATCGTTATTTTGATTTAAAATTTAAAATTCCCCTCTGTTAATTGCATCTTATTTTGCAAATATTTAATAATTGAGCATATATAATATTATTTTAACAATAAATTAATTTAAAGATTAAAATATATTAAATATCAGTGGCGTATATTTGCAATATCATAATTTAGTTTTTCATATTATGAGAAGAGTCAAAAACATATCGATAGCAGTACTGATAATAGTTATTGGTGCTGGTTGGGCTACTGCCCAGGAGGCTTCAACTAGTGAAATGGAAGCGAGCAAGAAAATACCCGGGAATGTTCAGGTAGTGACGGAATTAGATTCACATTACAAATTGGTTTATCCAGTTAAAAAGACCGAGCAAGTCAGAATCAGAATTTATGACAGTGAAAATCATTTACTTCTGTCTGAAAAAGTAGAAAATCAAGAAGGATTTATGAAGTCATATGATTTCAGTAATCTGTCAGATGGTATATATACCATAAATATACAGTCACCCAGTGGCATAATATCAAAGGAAGTTTATCACAGGTATCAAAGAAATGATATCGATTTTTCTGTAGAGAAGGATCCGGACAATAAAACTTTTCGCCTCGTTGTCAGGGGAGTAAAGAAAGACCCCGTTTTTGTGGATATTATGAATGAAGCGAATGTAAAATTCTACGAAGACACCATTGATGTTGGGAAAAGTTTTTCCAGGACGTATCGGTTTAAAGGGAAAGTACCAGAGAACATATTGTTCAGGGTATCATCTGCTGATCACTCAGTTACCAAAGAAGTCAGGTAATTTTAACATTTTATTATTAAAAACCAGGTCAGACGTTGAGACCTGGTTTTTTTATTCTAACAAACTCAGGGCTGTGTTTATCGTATTTACATGGGCCTGAATTATTACGCTAATGTCCCGGGAATATCCGCCACCAAGGGTAAGGGCTGATTGTATGTTTAACTCCCCGATAGTTTTAAAAACAATTTCATCCCGTTTTCTACAGCCTTCCATAGATAATCCGAGCCGTCCGAGCTGGTCCGATTGCAATACATCAACGCCTGCCTGATAAAGTATATAGTCAGGATTAAAATGTTTAAGTATAAAATCCAGTGCATGTTCCAGGTTATATAGGTAATCTTTGTCGCTCATCCCATCAGGAAGTTCAAGATCATAATTGGATGGCACTTTTTTGGCAGGATAATTTTTTGATCCATGCATGCTGAATGTATAGATATCATCATCATCACTGAGTATACTGGCAGTTCCATTCCCCTGGTGTACATCCAGGTCAACGATCAGTATTTTATTGGCCAAATTGTTATAAACCAGATACCTGGCTGCAATAGCGAGATCATTAAATATGCAGAATCCTTCTCCGTGGTCTGAAAAGGCATGATGATAACCTCCCCCAATCGATATGCCGAGTCCTTTCTTCTTTGCTTTCTCAGCGCTTCTGACAGTCCCCGCCACACTATTCAATGCCCTGTTTACTGAGGCTTCGTGTAAGGGGACGCCCAAAGTTCGTATTTCACTTGCCGTAAGTGCAAAATGAGTGACATTGTTATAATACTCAACATTATGAGCAAGCAGTACTTCATTGTCTATCATCCCGGGATCAAATAGCTGATGAGCACCGATGATCTTATCATTGAGAAGTTTATCAACAATAAGTTTATATTTCCCGATCGGGAAACGGTGGCCTTCCGGTAATGTATATATATGTTTTTCCGAGAATGCGATTTCTACCATTCTTTTTAATTAAATTGTTCTATAAAGGGTCCATGAATTGATACTATATGTATTGACTCAATAAAGAGCTCCTCCTCAGCCATACGCGTAACGTAGGGATTTGAAGCATCGCAGATTACTTTCCCACCGTTCTGTGCTACCCTCCTGAGATCTTCCGTGTTCTGCCATATATTTGAAATCAATACATAGTCGATATTCATACCTTTCAATTCCCTGATGTCAGCTTCCCTTTTCAAAATAGCAATAGATTTTCCATTCCAGCACATCAGCAAGTAACCATTCATGTATATTACCGGAAGCTTTTTAGATATCTCCGAGTAGTCTGCAAATTCTGTTTTTCTTTTCTGGCTGACGATGTGATTCATTACGTGATAATTAATTTTATCGACGTTGACATTAGAAAGGTCTTCCACAAGTATAAGACTTGTATTGCCGTCAACAAGCTCCATGCAGGAAATCATTGGAGTATTATAGATAATAATACGCTTTTCTTTCGAAGACAAAACTTTATCTTTTATGTCAATTCCTATTATGCCAATAGCGCAACCCAGGGATAACAGGAGTATCTTCCAGATTCTGGTTTTCGTTGTATAATAAATACTCAGAATCAAAACAGCCATCATCATAGCCTGGGGAAACCCGATCTGTAATGGTTTTATCATTCCGAAAGGCAGAGATTGCAATATAGAGATAAGTTCTAGGAAATAATCCGACATGAATTCTATTAGGGCTGAAATTAAATATGTAATATTTGGAATGAAAGAAGTTAGCACCAGGATGAAGCCCAGAATTGTAACTACAGAAATGAAAGGGATGGCAAAGATATTTCCAAGCAGGAAATACGTCGGGAATTGCTTAAAATAAAAAAGGGAAAATGGTAATGTTCCTAATTGGGCGGCTATTGAGACAGAAGTTAGTTGCCATACCCAGTTGATAAATAAAAACCTGGTGTTAATTAGTCTGTAAATAGTTGGCTGGAATAATATGATCCCTAATACTGCGGAATATGATAACTGAAATCCGACATCAAACAGTTTGAAAGGGTCGATTACCAATAGCAAAAAGAAAGACAAAAAAACAGAGTTCAGTATATGGGTATTGCGATTCAGCATTTTACCAATAATCATAATGACGAACATCAGTGTAGCCCGCATGACGGATGGTGATAAACCGGTAATGAAGGCAAAGGAGATTAAAATGGATATTTTGAGGCAGTAGCTGAATGTTTTACTCCATTTTTTCCTGCTAAGGGGATTTAATATAAAGATCAGGAACATATAGATGATGCCAACATGTAATCCTGATATTGCCAGTACATGTATTATCCCAATTTGAATAAAAGAATTGTATATATTCTCAGTAAAATATTCCCTTTGACCAGTCATTAAAGCCAGCATGAGTGCTTTGGTATTTCTATCCGAAAACGAGGAATCTATAATACGGGCCAGATGATCTCTAATCCTTAAGGATAATCCCTTTATCGAAACTCTCTGGTTTTGAAGACCACTGCCAAAATATCTGCCAGATTTTATAAAATGTTGATGGGAAATACCTTTATTATGCATATACAGTTGGTAATCAAACTCATCAGGATTTAAAGGGGGAGATATTTTTTGAGGTTCACCGGCGACCACCAGAGATTGTCCATAGGTTAAAGGTTCAGTTTTTGGAAGGAACATCAATACTTTAGCGTCCACGTGCTGCCATTTTCCGTTGAGCCGAATCCTTGTTACATTGGAAAGTACTTTGCAGTATTTCCCTGAGGTATCAGGGGCATCGATAACCTTTGCTGTATAGTATTCAATATCATCCTCAACGTGTAATAAGTGGTTTTTGGAGTTTGAAATGTCACTATCCTGTATATTTATGCCTCCAAGTAAAAAGATGCTTATAAAAGCAGACAAGCTAATGATTAAGTTAAATTTATGCAGTAGACCTTTTTTGAAGTATTTCTGAGAAAGATAAAAAATAAGCAAACTGCTGATCAAAGGCCCCAGCAATATTAAAGGCGATAATTTGAGGTAGGAATTCACTAATATCCCGCTTGAAAATGATATAGCTATCCGTATAAAAGGGTACCGGATCCAGTATAGCATGGTTGAATAATTTGGATCAGGAATTTACGAAATATTCTGATTTAATTAAAAAGAATTGCTATGAGAATTGGTATTGTTCTGAACCGCTTGAAAGCCCTTACTAATCTTTATTAAAACAGGGATTTTGTATCAAATAAAAGCAGTGATAAAATACTAAACCATTGGTTGTTAATTGGGCAATCGCATGGAGTAATGCAACAAACCCGCTTCATCGAACATATTGCCATATTTTACAAATCCAAATTTACGATATAAAGCTATCGCATCTATCTGGGCATGCAGGTATATCTGCTTATTCCCTGCATCGGGATCATTCTTTATGTCAGACAGGATTTTTTCCACCATAGCTGATCCGACTCCCCTGCCGCGAAATTCACTCAGAACTGCGAACCGTTCAAGTTTCACACCTTCATCTGTAATCCTCCATCGGGCGGCCCCTACCGGGTTATTATTCAGAAAAGCCAGATAATGGTAAGCCTCTTTCTCAAATTCATCAATTTCCATATCAGCTGGCACATTCTGACCGATAACGAAAACTGCATGCCTGATTTCCTGTGCTTTCTTCTGGTCTTTCTTATTAATTATTTCCTTTACAGTGATCAAGCTTTATCCAGATTTTCCTTGTTGACAATGAAATTATGGTACGCATCGATGATGTCTTTGACAATTTTATGACGAATCACATCTTTGGAACTAAAATTAATAAAGGATATGCCCTTTACATCCTTAAGGATCTTAACAGCTTCTTTAAGGCCCGAATTTGTATGTTTTGGAAGGTCAATCTGAGAGAGGTCGCCATTAATAATAACTTTACTGTTGGGCCCCATCCTGGTCAGGAACATTTTGATTTGCATAGGACTAGTATTCTGGGCTTCATCCAGAAGGATGAATGCATCATTCAAGGTCCGTCCACGCATATAGGCCAGGGGTGCAATCTCAATGATCCTTTTCTCCTGGTAATATTTTAATTTTTCAAATGGGATCATGTCATCCAGTGCATCATATACGGGTCGAAGGTAGGGATCGATCTTTTCCTTGAGGTCTCCTGGTAAAAATCCAAGATTTTCACCTGCTTCTACAGCCGGCCGGGTGATGATGATCTTTTTTACTTCCTTGTTCTTCAGGGCCTTTACAGCCATAGCTACAGAAACATAGGTTTTCCCAGTCCCGGAGGGTCCCAGGGCAAATACCAGGTCTTTTTTGGCAATTGCTTCCACCAGTTTTTTCTGATTGGTCGTTTTTGGCTTAATAATAAAGCCCCGGGTACCATATATCAATACATTTTCATTGGCAAACAGGTCATCCAGGGTATCCCGCTCAAGATAAGATTTTACATTATCCTTAGTAACTTTTCCAAATTTATGATAATGGTTCAGCAGTGAATTTAAAATATCATTGATCCGGATTATTTCTTTTGATTGTCCTTTTATGCGGATTTCATTTCCCCTGGAAATAATTTTACTTGACGGAAAATGATTTGATAATTCTGAAATATTCTGATTTTCTACCCCGAGAAAATCCAATAATGAAATATTTTCTAAAGTTATGATTTTTTCTACCAAGGGCTAAAACTTTATTTTCTAAATATAATATTACTTTTAATACTTACTTTTGTCTGAACAAAATTACATAATAATTTTTTGGCTTCTATGGCTCTCATCACATTTATGTCAGATTTCGGGGATAATGATCATTATGTCGCTGCCGTGAAAGCCAGAATTCTGGGGATCAACCCTGATTTGAAAATTGTTGATATAAGCCATACAATTACCCCTTTCGACATTACCCATGGATCTTATGTATTAAGATCTGTTTTTCGTGAATTTCCACCCGGAACAGTTCACCTGATAGCGGTAAATACACTTGACCATCAATCTGACAGTTATATTATTATTAACATAGAGGGGCATAATTTCATAGGCCCCGACAATGGCTTGTTCAGCCTGATCAGTGAGGAAAAACCTGAAAAAATAATAAAACTGAGTAATCCGGATATTGAATCTTCAGTTTTCCCTTCGAGGGACATAATGGGAAGGGCTACTGCTATGCTTGCTGGCGGAACGGCTATGGAAGACCTGGGTGTGGTTACACCCGATTTTAAAAAAATGTTGGGCCGTCAGCTTAAAGCTACAAAGAAGCAGATCTCCGGGAATGTGATACGTATAGATCATTTTGGGAATGCCATTACAAATATCGACCAGGAAATCTTTAATATTTTACAAAAGGAAAGGGGATTTGAGGTCAAATTCGGCCGGGAAACAATAAGGGCCATTCATACAGGTTATGCGTCCGTAGATCCCGGGGAGTGCTTTGTGGTATTTAACAGCAATGGATTCCTGGAGATCGGGATCAACAAAGGAAGTGCTTCTGAATTAATGGGATTGGGATTTGACACACCGGTTATGATCAATTTTGATGAGGAATGATCTATTGTTAATGCTGGCAATGCTTTGATTTAATCAGGCTTATCTAAATGTCATCCATTGGTATTGTTTAAAAATTTCAGAACCATTGGAATTTATTCAAACTTTAGTGAAATTTGCGATCCGTATTGCGAGCGTTTGTAGTGATTGTATTGAACGAAGGCTTGCTTATCCGGATACTGAAATGACGGAATTAATTAGTCACCAGTAATCCTGACAATTGCCGAAGTGGCGGAATTGGTAGACGCGCACGACTCAAAATCGTGTTCCTTCGGGAGTGTGGGTTCGATTCCCACCTTCGGTACCCCAAACCCCTTATAATTTGTTGATTATAAGGGGTTTATTATTTTAAGGGTAACATATAGGTAACAATACTTAAGATAGTATTAGATATTATTTATTAAATAGGAGATTTCTATAGGCCCTGATTCATAAGTTTTTTTGAGGATTCAAAAGTCCTATTTTGATTAATGATTGTCTTTAAGTGTCTGCTTCTTAAATTCAATAAAAATCCTCAAGTTTTTTTATTAATTGTTTATCTTTTTTCTTCACTTTTTTATACTGAGATGATTTTGTTTTAACCAAAATATTGATTTCATCTGATGTTAATTCATGAATTTCAAACCGTGTTAAATTATTAGCCCCCCCCTATCTTTCCAAGACTTAACACTATTAATAAATTGACCTAGCCTATAAAATTTATTTTTACCAAATAAAAAATGAGGATCTTCCACTGGAACATACATTTGGAAAATATCATCTTCTTTAATTTCCTTAATTCTTGCTCCTTTTCGTATTTTATATCTTTTAAAAAAGGCTCTATGGATTTCCTTTCTTTCTAAATCACCACATTTAAATAAGAAAAATACAATTAGCCACCTATTCATATTATAGAAATCTCCTTCCGGATTGCTAAAGGATATTAATTTCATGAAAACATACGTCCCTACAGAATTGATTTTATTCTTCAATCCATTAATTTAGTTGAAAAGCATGTGTGGTTGATCAGATTAAACCAGTATCACGGTGAAGGGCTGTTTGTTGTATATTCGCTTAGCAATTCTTTATCTTCAGGAAAACTGATATCATCCTTTATTTTGTTATTTATTTGACCTGTAACAGGACCTGTTCCCGCTCCAGGAGTGCTATTAATTTCAACCCATTCTTTAATATTTTCATTCACAATTCCATCCCTATATTTGTAATTCTTAATATTAAGATCTAAGGGTCCACTTGCTATGGCGACTTCTGTGCCGGCGATGAAATATCTTTTTGGATTGCCTACAACGAGGTCACCTTTATAATAAAGGTAATAGACTTCCTTCTTATCTGAGTCATCGAATAAAACTCCGAAATTAGCTTCTTTGTCTTGATTCATTTTAGGATCTTTAATGATTGGCATAGTTGTAAAATTTAAGGTTTAACAATTAGATGATTTGGCTTTATATATATTTTTGAGTAATATAAGTTAGTGAAAGTCAATTTCTTATAAAAGAAAAATCTTGAGTTTTTGTATTAAATATCTATATTATGATGGGATCTTTCATTAATTGTTGGCATGATTAATGAAAAAGTTATACAAGAAGCCTGGCGAAGTCGCCAGGCTTTTTATAATCCAGTATTCTATCTTTAGAAAACTACATTTTAATCATCAACAAAATCGGAAGCGTATCCTAATTATGAATCTTTTTTAAAGGATTATAAGTTCGATCAAGATATGACAATACAAGAAATTCAAATTTGTGATAACTGGGCATATGTAAGATCTACCGCTGATGGTTGGTTGCAACCTAAAAAAGGAGTGGATAAAGATAAACGAAGAGCTATCAGTAGACATCTTACCATTTTAAGAAAACAAGATAATGGTGAATGGAAAATTTATCGTGATATTTATAATAATCCTCCACCTGAATCAAAATAGAAATCCTTTTCACCCCCCATCTCCAGGCCTAAAATCCTTGAAAGCCTACGAGAGAAAGCGTCTGATGGACTCTTATTCGGGAGTAATTGATAAGTGGTGAGAGGTGTATTTGAGGATTGAGTTTGTGGAATTCCAATGATTATGAAATAAATGCACTTACCTTTTCCCATTAATACGCTGCACAATCCATGTGAGGAGAGGTGTTAATATAGCTGTTGTAACCGTTGAAGCTGCAACGAGAGGAGTAGCACTTGCAGCCAATGAACTCATGGAGGGATCTGCCAATGCCATGGCATGGGGGGTGGCTACAGCGTTTCCAGCTGTACTTGAAGAGGCTGCGCCTGCAACACCACTTCCACCCACGGCCTTATCCGATAGTATATTAAAAAATCCTCCTACAAAAGTAGTTAAAATACCCAGCAAGATTCCTGGCAATCCAGCTTTGATTAATGATCTCATTTCCAGGCCAGCACCAAGAGAAAATGCAAAAAAAGGAATGAGCACCGGCCCTCCCTTCACTAGAAAATTCCGTAATTCCTTATCAAGATTTCCCAGGATCATTCCGACAATAATAGGTATAATAACTGCAATTAAAGCAATGAAAGGAATATTAGCCAAGCCTGCTGCTCCCAAAGCCACCATGGTCAAAAAAGGACCGTCATTGATTGATATAACAGCGATAGCACCTACATCTGTTTCATCTCCATATTCCCCGGTTAGTGCAGCATATAATCCTCCGTTTGTATTGCTCATGGCTGAAATAACTGCTAGTGCAGACAATCCTAAGAAGCCATTTTCTCCAAATAGTTTGTCAACAGCCAGACCAATACCTATGGCCACAATGAATTTGGAAAAGGTAATAGCGATTCCTTTTTTTAGAACTTTCTGGGCTGCTTTCAAACGTATGCCAGCACCCATGCACAATAAAAAAGCTCCAATCAGAGTAGTTGATCCATCTTTGAACAGCGCCGTTGTAAATCCACCTATGTTCAAAAGGTCGGGCACAAAAGTGTTAAAGATGGCTCCCAAAATGAGGGGAATAACCATCATGCCTCCAGGAATACGTTCCAACGATTGTTTGATTTTCATAATCGGTTTGTCATTTAAATCAATTATTTTACCAAAATATAAGCCTTGTTCAGACTTTAAGCAGATGCTATGCCTTTTTAGCATTGTATAATTAAGACTATCCTCAGAGAATGCCTAATATCACAGGCTTAAAAAAACATATAATATCAGATTTCTGATAGGTTTACATAATGAATATTTTAGATTTCAATCAAAATCATTAATTTGAACAGGTATAACTTTTGGAAATTCAATAAACACCTTTTAATATAACCAATATGAAACGAATAACACTTTTTTTTGCTATACTGGTATGCTTAAATTTAACAACAAACGCCCAGGAAAAACTAGATGAGTTACTTCCTGTACGAGGTCTTTGTATTAGCGCTCCACAGAAAGAAGGTATTGATGAATTTATCAAGTTTATTAATGAAGAACTGGTTCCCAAGAAGGTGAATACTCTTGTTTTAAGAGTCGATTGGAACTACGCATATAAATCACACCCAGAATTAAGGGATGAAGATCCACTTACCACAGCGGACGTTAAAAAAATTGTGCAAGCATGCAAAGCAGGTGGCATACATGTGATCCCCCAAATAAATCTCCTGGGGCACCAATCCTGGCATGGAAAAGTATATGCTTTATTAACGAAATATCCCCAATTTAATGAAACACCTGATGTGGTTATGCCCGCAGATGGTGAATATGAATGGCCAAACCCAGATGGATTATATTGCCTGAGTTATTGTCCATTACATCCGGATGTTCATAAGATAGTATTTGACATGGTTGATGAAATTGTGGAAGTGTTTGAATCTCATGCTTTCCACGCGGGAATGGATGAAGTGTTTTACATAGGGCATGAGCAATGTCCAAGGTGTCATGGTAGAGATAAGGCAGAGTTGTTTGCAGGAGAAGTTACTAAAATCAGAGATCATCTTGTAAAAAATGAGAAAGAGCTGTGGATCTGGGGAGACCGGTTGATTGATGGCAAAACAACAGGCATCGGTGTCTGGTCCGCCAGTATGAACAATACCCACCGGGCTATAGATATGATCCCGAAGGATGTTGTTATCAATGACTGGCACTATAATCGACCAAATCCAACAGCTGCTCTATTCGCTTTGAAAGGATTCAGGGTAATCACATGCCCTTACCGAAAAGCGGAGGTCGCTACGACTCAAATGCATATGATGTTGGGATTCAGGGAAAACGCAACACCAGAGACAAAGGAGAATTACCAGGGCATGATGCAGACGATCTGGACAAGTGCCGAGAATTTTTTAGATTACTATTATGGTAGAAAACAGTTTGACACAGAATCTAACCGGGACAATTATGTGGAATGTTTTAATACCTTGTTTGAGGAGATTAATAAACTAGAGAAATAAGTTCAGAGTTCAGGAGAATTTCAGAAATATTACGGTAACACAAAATATATCCATCTCTTAATCTATAGTCCCTAATCAGTCCACTTTATGTTGACGTGAAACACCCACCTTCGGTACAAAAAAAGCCCCGGATACGGGGCTCTTTATTTAGTCCTTTTTATTGTTTTCTTTTCGCCCGGTCAAATTGTAAAAGCATATCCGCCTTTCCTGCTGAATTAATTCTCCAGGTTTCCATCAATGCCACAGTATCTATCGTACCATCTGTTCTTGTATCGATGGATGTCGCCCAGACCAGGACCCAATCTTCGTTTCTATCCGTACTACGGGCTGCCATAACCGCATTAATGGTTGGTTTAGAAGAGGTATAATTGGCTCTCATTCTTTTCCACCTGGCCATAAGGCTATCAAGGCCATGGACCATATCATTATTGCTATGGTAAGCTGTGATGGTATCTGATACCCAATTCACCATATTATCCAGGTTATTGTCTTCCCAGTCTTTCCAGCTTCCCTGGACAATCATCTCTGCGTAGGCTGGATTTCCCATCTCGAAAGATGCGGAATAACTTGGTTCATAAGGCAAAGATATCGGTGCCGTTTCCTGTGGAGTGGTAGCCTCCACTACTTCCGGTTTCTTTTGGGTGTCACATCCAAAAATTATAGATGTGAGCACAAGAATGAGTGTGATTTTTTTAAAATTGGTCATTTGTTAAGGTGTTAAGTTTGTGGTTTTTATTTGTGAATAATCTTCCAAGGTAATGAATTTTTCTGTAATAGCTATGAGTAGGGAACCAGTATTTTTGCTTCCGGACATTTGAATGGGCTAAAACTGTATAGAAATGAATGATTATGCCTGCAACGCCAATTGTAAGGGTATATATACGTTGATATGAAGAATTGACGTTGGATCTGTTTTTAAAAGAATTGAAGTCGTAATTTCTCGAATGGATGAGCCCATTTACGGAAATAACTTTCGATAGTATAAATGATCAGAATTAACCATTGGCACATTTTGAAATTCATTCTAAAATGTATCTAACCAAATAGGTAAGATTGGCCCAAAAATTAAATAAATATCATATATTAGCACAATTTTAAAAATGAAAATAGAACGACTTCTATTTAGATACTTTTAAGGGATATGCACTCTACGCAAAATAGGTATAGATACACTTTGTGAAGGGTATATTGATCAAGTGATGAGTTGGGAAAGAAACAACCTTTTATGTTCCGATTTAACTACACGACCAAGGCCTGAATTAGGCACTATCCTGGTAACGGGTGCGACCGGATATATAGGTGGTAGATTAGTTACCGAATTGCTTGCAAGAGGCTATAAAGTCAGGGTCATGGCCCGTGTCGATACAGGGGAGTGCCAGAATCGATGGCCTGAAGCTGAAACAGTGGTAGCCGACGCTTTAAAAAAGGATCAGCTTAAGGCAGCATTAAGAGGTGTGCATACGGCGTATTATCTTATTCATCCTTCATTTATAGGGTATAAAAAATATAGAACCACTGATTTTAATGCAGCAAAGAATTTCCGTGAGGTGGCTGATGCGGCAGGTATCAAAAGAATTATACTGTTGAGTACAATTATTGATCAAACCTCTTTAAATGATTCCATGCAGTCGAAAATAAGCCAGATCCCGCAGGAA
>CAYMFU010000065.1:0-6283 GCA_964389805.1 uncultured Roseivirgaceae bacterium
TTAGTTATTGATACCTAATTAAAAATATAAGAATGTACATTCATGTCTGAATATCTAACCTGTTGCTTCCTACCATATTTTTAACTAAATTAATAAAGGATATATTTCTGAGATAAAATGAGGTCCTTTTTACTTTTCTTATCCATTTTTTTTTCTCTGTTCCAGAATATTTATGCTCAATCAAATAAGGTCATTGTTCTTACTGCAGATTGTGCCATTCACCCTGCATGTGCTGACTATATACAATCAGGAATTCAAAATGGACTGGAAGAACAAGCACAATGTATAGTTATCCGCCTGAATACTCCAGGAGGACTATTAAAATCCACAAGGGTAATTGTGTCAGATCTTCTGGAATCTCCTATTCCGGTAGTGGTATATGTCTCCCCTTCAGGTTCACAAGCCGCATCTGCAGGCGTGTTTATAACTTTAGCCGGCCACATTGCTGCGATGGCCTCAGGTACCAATATCGGCGCTGCTCACCCTGTATCCCTACAGGGAATGCAGGACTCAGTCATGATGGAAAAGGCTACGAATGATGCGGCAGCTTTTATTAAAACCATTAGTGAAAAACGGAACAGAAATGTAGAATGGGCAGAAAATGCGGTTAGAAAAAGCTATTCAATCACCGAAACGGAAGCCCTTGAACTTAATGTTATCGATTTTATCGCAAAAGATCTCGAAAGTCTTCTTGATCTAATACATGGAATGGAAGTAGAAACTTCAGAAGGGATCCAAAAAATTCAAGTAGAAGATCCTGAAATAATCTATCTGGAAATGTCTTTCTCTCAGAAATTATTGAGTATTCTTAGTGATCCAAATCTTGCATATATATTATTAATCCTTGGAATTTATGGCCTTATCTTTGAACTCTATAGTCCTGGTGCCATATTCCCTGCCGTTGTTGGGGGAATTTGTCTGATACTCGCATTTTACTCATTACATACTTTACCTCTGAATTATGCAGGACTGGCCTTGATTATATTCGCGGTAATTCTCTTTATTCTTGAAATTAAAGTAGTGAGTTATGGCATGCTCACCATTGGAGGAGCGATAGCTCTTTTTCTGGGATCAGTCATGCTGTTCGATAAAGAATCTTTCTTGGAAGTAATCACAATTTCTATGGAATTAATTATTCTGGTAGTAGCATTAACTGTAGCATTTTTTCTCTTTGCAATTGTATTTGGTATCAGGGCACATCGAAAAAAAATTGCCACCGGGGCCGAAGGTATGGTTGGAGAAAAAGGTGTTGCCTTGTCAAATCTGAATCCCACTGGAAAAGTGAGCGTCCACGGGGAAATTTGGGCTGCGCAATGTGAAGTGGGTGAATTAAAAAAAGGCTCTCCAATTGAAGTGGTCCGGATAGAAGATTTGAAGTTATTTGTTAAGAAATCATAATCATTTAAATACAACTTAAAATATGGAAAGCATGGAATTAACTTCTATTTATACAAGTGTTATAATTGCATTTTTTATTATACTACTGGCTAGTGCAATTCGTATACTGAGAGAATATGAAAGAGGTGTGATCTTCAGGTTAGGCCGATTGATCGGTTCCAAAGGTCCAGGATTAATATTTCTTATTCCAATCGTAGATAAAATGGTACGTGTCAGCCTACGAACGGTAGTAATGGATGTACCTGAGCAGGATGTAATTACTAAAGACAATGTTTCTCTTAAGGTAAATGCGGTTGTCTATTTTCGTGTCCTTGATGCAAATAAAGCCATTGTGGAGGTTGAGCACTACCTTGATGCGACCTCACAACTTTCTCAAACAACTCTTCGAAGTGTCCTGGGGCAATCCCAGCTTGATGAGATACTGGCAGAACGTGAGAAAATTAATCTCAAACTCCAACAGATAATAGACAGTCAGACGGATCCATGGGGAATAAAAGTATCTACTGTAGAAGTTAAGCATGTAGATCTTCCCGTTGAAATGCAGAGAGCAATGGCTAAACAGGCTGAAGCCGAACGTGAAAGAAGAGCAAAAGTGATCCATGCAGAAGGCGAATTCCAAGCGAGTCAGAAATTACGTGAGGCTGCAGATATTATCGCCGGTGAACCAACGGCTCTTCAGCTACGGTTCCTGCAAACACTAACAGAAGTTGCATCCGAAAAGAATTCAACAACGATCTTCCCGGTTCCGATAGATTTATTGAAACCATTTTTGAAGAAAATGGATGAAGATCAGAAAAAATAATAATCCGATTTATTTAATCTCTTCTTTTCAATTTCAATGCCCGGTACCTGGAAGTAATAGTATATCTTGTCGGAAGGGTTTTTAATTGCATATTCCCTTTCTCATCTGTATGAAGTACATACAGGTATATTTTGCAAACATATTCCTGGGGAATCGATATGGTATTGATAATTATAATACAGGGATAAACATTTAGCAACATGTCAGAGTTATACGCGTATACTGGATTTAAAAGCTGAAAGGAACATAAAATGAAAAAAATACTGGCATTCGGGGCTAGCAATAGCAAAAACTCTATCAATAAGAGGATTGCGAATTTTGTGGGATTACAGATTGAGGATACATCTGTCGAATTATTGGATCTCAATGATTTTGAGATGCCCATATATAGCATAGACATAGAAAAGGAAACGGGAATACCTGAAGCGGTATACCATTTCAAATCTAACATTGATGAAGTAGATGGGATTATAATTTCTTTTGCTGAACATAACGGACATTATACAGCGGTATTTAAAAATATATTTGACTGGCTTACAAGAATCAACAGGAATATCTGGCAAAACAAACCTATGTTTTTGCTGGCTACTGCACCCGGATCAAGGGGGGCTAAAAAAGTACTTGAAAATGCAGTTATCGATATGGGTAGAAAAGGTGGAGATATCGTTTCAGTATTTTCACTACCATCTATATGGGATAATTATAATGAAAACGACGGCATAACTGATCAAACCCTTAAAAAAGCTTTTGAAGAGCAACTTTTAAGATTTAAAAAAGCGCTTTTCAATAATGTCTCCACAGTTCAAATTGAAAATTGATCTCTTAATCATTAATCTGTTTTTCTGAATTCACCTTTTAGCAGTAAAATGCTCCTGAGAATGTGAGTATTGTACCCAGACCAGTTGACGGGCGGTTAGTTCATTAATTCTTCGGATTTACTTCTTCATAGGCTGAATTTCCCAGTATGTGAGTGACCTCCATAACCATTCCATAGGGCCAAATCTGAAATACCTTAACCATATCGGAGATATGATCATAATAAAAATCCAGATGATCAAGACCATAAGGATCTGGCCGGTTCTTTCAACCTGACCATATAAACCGAGACCGTGTCCATAAAACATAAATGTACTTATCAGTGACATGAGAATGTAATTTGTAAAGGCCATTTTCCCTACTGCTGAAAAAACATGTTTAAACCACTTGAAACCACTTGATTTACAGATCAACATGACAAGTCCTATATATCCTAAAGAGACCAATACGCTGGCAATATAGTTATACTGACTTCCAATAAACATGGAATATTCATACAACCAGTTCATCTCGAAATTTTTATATATTCCGTAAGCAACTATAGAATATCCCAGGATTAGACCAATGAAAAGCATTTTCGTATAAAACCGCGTTGATCTTAACGCCGATAGAACCTGCCATTTATATAAAGCCATACCAATAAGCATTAATCCTGTAACACGCCAAAACATGTATATAAAGAACACGAATGTCTGCATAAAAATTGTTGTTTGTACCCGTTTCCCCATTTGTTCTGTCCAGCTACCCTGCATGATTTCAATCTGCTCTTGGACTGCCTCAGTATCTGGCTTCCAGTTTTGCCTGCTTACTTCCAATTGCTCTTCTGACCAGAACTGAAGTGAAAAACCAAAAAAGAGATATAATATTACCGGAATGAAGAAAAAAACCAATCCTAGAATTAGCAAAGTAGAAGGTTTTTTATTTCTAAACACATATATAAGAAAAGCACATAAACTATAGGCCACTAATATATCACCATACCAGATCAGGTATGCATGGGCCATTCCAAATATAAGCAACCAGAAATTCCTTCGATAATGCAAGGGACCAGGCCTTCTGTTACTGGCACGGGTTTTATCGATGAATAAAAGAATTCCTGCTCCAAAAAGCATAGAAAAAATGGTCATGAATTTTTCATTAGCGAGAAGATGGGATATAATCCAGATCAATTTATTCAATCCATTCAGATCACCATAAGCGGTTGGATTCATATATGCCTCAAAGACCATCGAGAAACTTTGAATATTCATGATCAAAATGCCCAGAACCGCAAATCCTCTTAAAACATCTATGGAGAGGATTCTGTTATCCGGAGCTGAGGGGGCCAAAGTGTTTTCCTGAATGTATGAAGCCATGGTTGGATTAAGTGTAAATCAAAGGGTATAAAATAATATAAATCTATATTCAAGATAATATCAATACACATTAATTCATATTAAATCATGAAAGAAATTTATTACATTTTAGATTCAAAAAAGATCACTAACTCGGAATGCTAACTTTGTGTATAGATTGATCCAAGCTTGAATGATAAAGCTAGATGGCATTGTTTGCACTTGGCTTTAGCAATTAAGCCAGATGGCATTGTTTATTCGAAGCTTTAGTGATTAAGTGAGGTGGGATTATTTGCAAGTAACTTTCAGTAATTACGCCAGAAGGTATTTTTTGTTCATAGCTTTATTGAATTATTATATATAAGGCTATTTGATAAGCTATTTGCCAGAACACTTTAAGAACACTTACTTCATTTCAGGCCTTAATCGAACGACCATTCCCGGGCTTTCCATACTTACATAAATTAAACCATCGGGACCTTGAGTTATTGATCGTATCCTGCCAAGATTTTCAATCAGCTTTTCTTCGTTTACGACTTGTTCTCCATCCAATTCAAGTCTTGCTATATACCTGAATTTCAAGGATCCAACCAATAAATTGTTCTTCCAGGGTGGGTAATGGCCACTTGTAACGAACTCCATACCACAAGGGGCAATGGAAGGAACCCAATAATAAAGTGGGTGAACTACATCTTCCCTCGTAGTTACTTCGGTAATTGTCGTACCGTCATAATTCTTGCCATAAGTAACTTCAGGCCATCCAAAATTTGCCCCAGATCTAATTATATTAATTTCATCACCACCCATCGGACCATGTTCATGAGTCCATATTTCCCCAGTTAACGGATTTACAACCATACCCTGAGGATTTCTGTTCCCATAGGTGAATATCTCCGGACTCGCGTTACCATCATTTATAAACGGATTATCATTGGGTATACTGCCATCATCATTTAAACGAAGAATTTTTCCGCTTTGATTTGACAGTGTCTGGGCGTTGCTTCTATTACCCCTTTCACCAACCGACAAGAATAAATAACCTTCATCATTAAATTCCATATGACCTCCAAAATGATTGCCCCCTGACCGGAATGGTAAAGCCTGAAAAATAATTTCCTTATCAACCAGATTAAATCCATCCAGTCTGGCGCGCATAATGGCAGTATTTCCGCCACCCTCTCCCTTTGCAGCATAACTGATATACAACCAACCATTGCTATCATAGTTTGGATGCAGTTTTATTTCAAATAATCCGCCCTGGCCCTGAGCATATACTTCAGGGACACCATTGATCTTCTGATCAAGTAATTGATCATCACGTATAACTCTTATCTCACCTGATCTCTCAGTAACCAGAAGATCATTATTTGGAAGAAATGTAAGTCCCCAAGGGATCTGGAGTTGATCCGAGATTGTATCAATACTATAGGTAAAATTCTCAGCAGTAATGATGTTATCCTCATCAATATCAGCTTTGAGATCGCCATTCGATCCTCCCAGATTACAGGAATACATTAACCATGCAGAAAAAACAACCAGTATAATACGCATTAATTTCATAGTGGAATAAGTTAATTGATATAATTGGAACCTGTAAAAGTATCGCTTTGCCGGATCAATTCAAAAATTAAGGACTATTACGTAGTGTTTATGTAACAGTTATTTGGAACAAGTATTAAATCATTTTTCTCTCCTAAATATATCGATTGTAGGTTAAATCAATTCATCAAAAAGATTCCGTAAGTAGCAGACGAACAAGAAGATTTCTTAAGTTTAGTATTACTCCACAAGCCTTTAATTTAACCTTCGACTCTATTTCGCTTTCTTGTAATCCGAATAATCAATGTCAAAAAGAATGGTGATTCCCTTGCCCATGTAATTTGAAGTGATGTCCATCTCCTCATGAGCTATGAAGTATTTATTTTCTTCTTCA
>CAYMFU010000066.1:0-62746 GCA_964389805.1 uncultured Roseivirgaceae bacterium
CCTCTCATATTATAAATCTTTTGGCAAAGTCCCTGAAAAGAAATAAGGTTAAACTATCCAACCAGATCCATGAGATATTTCCCATATCCGCTTTTAATCAAAGGTTCAGCAAGTGCTGCTAATTGTCCTGATGTTATGTAACCCATCCTATACGCTGCTTCCTCAATACAACCGATTTTTAATCCCTGACGGTCTTCTATAACCTGTACAAAATTTGATGCTTGAATTAAAGATTCAAAGGTACCTGTATCCAACCAGGCTGTACCCCTGTCTAATATACCAACAGAAAGTTTTTCCCGGCTCAGATAATCCTTGTTAACATCAGTTATTTCTAACTCGCCTCTGGGAGAAGGCTTCAATTCCTTAGATATGCGGATTACTTCATTATCATAAAAATACAGACCTGGTACCGCATAATTAGACTTGGGATTTTCTGGCTTTTCTTCAATGGATATTGCCTTGTTCTGATCATCAAATTCAACAACCCCATATCTTTCAGGATCTTTCACATGATATGCAAATACTACGCCCCCAGCCGGATCATTATGTTTCTGCAAAATATCAGATAATCCAGTACCATAAAAAATATTATCGCCAAGTATTAGGGCACATGCATCATCCTTTATGAATGATTCACCAATGATAAAGGCCTGGGCCAATCCTTCAGGCTTTTCCTGGATGGCATATTGAAATTCACAACCATATTTGGTACCATCCCCCAGCAACTTTTCAAATAAGGGTAAATCGTGAAGTGTTGAAATGATCAAAATCTCTCTTATCCCTGCCATCATTAAAACAGAAAGGGGATAATAAACCATGGGTTTATCATAAATAGGCATCAATTGCTTACTGATAGCAAGTGTAATAGGATGCAGGCGCGTACCGGATCCTCCGGCTAAAATTATACCTTTCATAAGCTATAGATTATAATATGATTTATAATAATCCTGGTAATTGCCCGAAGTAACATTTTCTAACCAATGGTGATTATCTAAATACCACTCAACAGTATTTTCCAGTCCCTTTTCAAAAGTAAAGGATGGTACCCAACCAAGTTGATTAGATATTTTTGAGGCATCTATGGCATACCGTAGATCATGACCAGCGCGGTCTTTAACAAATGAGATTAACTTTTCCGATGATCCTTTAGGCCTTTTCAGTTTATCATCCATAATTCCACAGAGAAGTTTTATTAAATCCAGGTTTTTCCACTCATTACCTCCACCAACATTGTATGTATCTCCATCTTTACCTTTGAAAAATATGTCATCAATGGCCTTAGCATGATCTTCTACATGCAACCAATCGCGGATATTTTCCCCCTTTCCGTAAACTGGCAGGGCTTTATTGTTTTTGATATTATTAATGCATAATGGTATTAACTTTTCAGGAAATTGATATGGCCCGTAATTGTTTGAACAATTTGAGATTACTACCGGAAGGCCGTACGTATTATTATAGGCCCGGACAAAATGATCAGAACTGGCCTTTGAGGCTGAGTACGGTGATTTAGGGTCATAAGCTGTTGTCTCTAAAAAATAACCTTCATTACCAAGTGATCCAAATACCTCATCTGTAGAGATATGATAAAACCTCTTTCCCTCAAAATCGTTCCAGGTTTTCCTGGCAGCATCCAGAAGATTTACTGTACCAGAAATATTTGTGTTTAAAAACTCCAACGGATTTTTAATTGATCGGTCAACATGTGATTCTGCAGCCAGGTGAATAATCCCCTCAAAATTCTTCTCCCTAAACAAGTTTATGATATAATCGCGGTCCGTTATATCACCTTTTATAAAGGTATAATTCTCCTGGTTTTCCACGTCGCGTAAGTTTTCCAGGTTCCCTGCATAAGTCAATATGTCAAGATTATAAATTTCAGTTTCTGGATACTTATTGACAAATAATCTGACAACATGGGAGCCTATAAATCCGGCTCCACCGGTAATGAGGATCTTCTTATACATATGAAGGAGTTCATTTTTTTATGTAATCATTAAAATTATTATGATTGCTCTGAACTAATGCTTCTTCCGGCAGGGATTTGAAATAATCATAGGTGATCTTCAATCCTTCACTTCGGTTGACCTTAGGTTCCCAGTTTAATAACTTCCTCGCCAGAGAAATATCCGGTCTTCTTCTTGCCGGATCATCCTTTGGTAGTGGTTTATATATGATTTTTAAATCAGTCCCCGTCAGAGATCGTATTTCTTCAACAAACTCTTTAATTGTTATTTCATCAGGATTTCCAATATTTACAGGATTTACATAATCGCTCATCAACAACCTATATATTCCTTCAATAAGGTCCTCAACAAAACAGAAAGATCTTGTTTGAGAACCATCTCCAAATACTGTAAAATCTTCTCCCCTAAGTGCCTGACCTATAAAAGCAGGCAAAGCCCTTCCATCATTTAGTCTCATCCTTGGACCATAAGTGTTGAAAATTCGAACAATCCGCGTATCTATCCCGTGAAATGTATGATAGGCCATTGTTATAGTTTCCTGAAACCTTTTTGCTTCATCATAAACACCCCTAGGTCCGACTGGATTTACATTTCCCCAATAATCTTCTTTTTGAGGATGGACCATGGGATCACCATATATTTCAGATGTGGACGCAACAAGTATGGTCGCATTTTTGGACTTGGCAAGGCCAAGTAAATTATGTGTTCCAAGGGAACCTACTTTTAAGGTCTGAATAGGTATTTTTAAATAATCGATAGGTGAAGCTGGTGAGGCAAAATGCAGGATATAATCCAATTTGCCAGGTACATGAACAAAGGACGAAACATCATGTTCGTAAAAAACAAATTCTTTCAATTTGAATAAATGTTCTATGTTTCGGAGATCCCCGGTGATCAGGTTATCCATACCTATTACTTCAAATCCTTCATGGATAAACCTGTCACATAAATGTGAGCCTAAAAAACCTGCGGCCCCTGTTACTAATACACTTTTTTTAGTCATGAATCTCTTTTCTTCCTATGCTAATATAATTAAATCCATATTTTCTCATGGTATCAAGCTCATATAAATTCCGGCCATCAAATATCAGCCTGTTTTTCATAAGCGATTTCATCCTGCCAAACTCCGGAGTTCTAAAAACCGGCCATTCAGTTACGATCAACAATGCATCCGCATCTCTCAAGGTCTCATATTCATCTTCACATACAAGTACTTGTGGTAGCGATAGTTTTGTTACATTCTCCGCAGCTTCAGGATCGTAAGCTTTAATAAGTGCTCCTTCATTGACCAATTCCTGAATATTTGCAAGTGATGGTGCTTCCCGAATATCGTCTGTATATGGTTTAAAAGCTAGTCCCCAAACAGCAATCGTCTTACCTTTCAGGTCCTGGTTGAAATATGCTTTTATCTTTTGGATCAGCTTGATCTTCTGGATTTCATTTACTGACATTACAGCATTCAGGATCTTAAAATTGTAATTAGCCTCATCTGCAGTTTTAGCCAGGGCCTGTACATCTTTAGGGAAACAACTTCCCCCATAACCGATACCAGCAAACAGGAATCGTTTTCCAATTCTATTATCTGTCCCAATACCCTTTCTGACCATATCCACATCAGCGCCCAAAATTTCGCAAAGATTGGCGATTTCATTCATAAATGTAATCTTCGTTGCGAGAAATGAATTCGCTGCATACTTGGTCATTTCTGCAGATCTTTCATCCATAATCAGGACCGGATTACCCTGTCTTACTAGTGGCGAATATAACTCCTTCATAATAGCAGCTGCCCTTTTTGCAGACGTACCTATGACAACTCGATCTGGTTTCATAAAATCGTCAACAGCAACTCCTTCCCTCAAAAACTCCGGATTTGAAACCACATCGAATTCAGCCTGGGTTTTTTCAGATACTGAATCACTTACCAATTCCGTGGTGCCAACCGGTACAGTTGATTTATTGACTATTATGGTATATTCAGATATTAGGGCTCCAAGCTGTCCGGCTACATCGATCACATAATTCAGGTCTGCCGATCCATCTTCATTAGGAGGTGTTGGCAATGCGAGAAAAATTACCATCGATCCTTTTATCCCTTCTGCAAGATCATTAGTAAACTTCAACCTGCCTTCCCTCTGATTCCGTTGAAAAAGAACATCGAGACCAGGCTCATATATAGGAACAATACCGTTCCTGAGGCTTTCCACTTTCTCCTTATCTATATCTATGCAGGTCACATAATTTCCTGTTTCAGCAAAACAGGTTCCGGTAACTAATCCGACATAACCGGTTCCTACTACAGAGATCTTCATATGATTATTGTTTAAAAAGTAAAACTATTCCTTCTATACATTATTGTCATGCCTTTTATTATTTTAATTATCAAATGTCAAAAAAACACACGCAAGGAATTTTCCTGTATTTATTTTTCATTTTAGATAAGTTCATTACCTTTGCAGTCCGTTTCTGAATAAAAGTAAAAGAATGATTATAATTAACGTAAAAGAAAACGAATCGATTGACAAGGCATTAAAAAGATTCAAAAAGAAATTTGAAAGAACTGGTGTGCTAAAAGAAGTACGAGCAAGGTCTTTTTATGAGAAGCCAAGTATCAAGAGAAGGAATGTTCGCATTAAGGCTGCTTACAGACAAAAAATGCAAACTCAAGAAAATCAATAATCCTTTACTTTTCACAAAAAAATCATTAAGTTAGTTTTCCGTTGAATGGTGGGAATATACTTGATGGTAAATTCATTTCTTAAATATCTGCAGTACGAAAAAAGATACAGCCAGCATACCATCACATCCTATAGTACTGATCTTGACCAATTTAGTAAATTCATAAAATTCCACTATCCCGGTATTAAAGTGGAAGCGGTTGATTATAAAATAATCAGGGAATGGCTTGTTTCCTTGATGGAAGAAAACAACAATCCCAGATCGATAAATCGAAAGATCGCTTCTTTAAGATCTTATTATAAATTTCTTTTAAAACAACAACTGATTGAAAGAGATCCAACCCTGAAAATCAGGATTTTAAAATCCCCAAAAAATATTCCTCAATTTGTAAAAGAAGTAGACATCATCCGCATCCTGGATGAACACGATTACGGTGAAGGCTTTGAAGCTATCAGAGATAAACTGTTATTAGAGTTGTTGTATGGTACCGGAATCAGGCTATCTGAACTAATTAATCTCAAAGATATTGACATTAATTATTATGATGAATCCATAAAAGTACTGGGAAAGCGCAATAAAGAAAGGATCATTCCTTTATCGAAGGAACTGATAGTCCTGATAAAAAAATACAATATAGAAAAAAGAAAGAATTTTGGTACAAACGAAATTGACCATATTATCGTTACTAATAAAGGGAGTAAATGCTATCCTATGATGGTCTATCGCACAGTGAAAAAGTATCTCGATATTTTTACCACGATTGACAAAAGAAGCCCTCATATTCTAAGGCATACATTTGCAACCCATTTGTTAAATAAAGGTGCTGAGTTAAATGCGGTAAAGGATTTACTGGGTCATACCAGCCTGGCCGCAACGCAGGTTTATACACATAATTCGCTTGAAAAACTCAAAAAGGTGTTTGATCAAGCACATCCAAAAGCTTAGTTTAATCATTAAATTAATTGGTTATGAAGGTACAAATGCAATCTGTCCGGTTTGACGCTGACAAAAAACTTCTTGATTACATTCAAAAAAGAGTAGATAAACTCGACCGAATCTATGAAAGAATTACAGATGGTGAAGTTATCATGCGTGTAGAAAAGAATGACCATAGCATGAACAAAACGATCGAATTTAAGATTAACATCCCTGGTGAGCAGCTTTTCGTAAAAGAAAAATCCAGATCATTTGAAGCTGCTACCGATATAGCTATAGATACGCTTATTCGTCAGCTTAAGAAGTATAAGAATAAAAAATTTGGAAGATAAAATTGCCTGTAATCTGTCTGTCGATATGAATTGGCAGGCAGATTATTTTATTTAAGGCCAAAAGCTGCTTTTACCTTATCCACATAATCCAGTTTTTCCCAGGTAAATAATTCAACATTGATTTCCTTTTTTTCGATTACTCCGTTATTGGGTCTTTCAAAACGCTTTTTAACAACCTTTGATTCTCTT
Source organism: uncultured Roseivirgaceae bacterium (assembly GCA_964389805.1). Classification (GTDB taxonomy): domain Bacteria; phylum Bacteroidota; class Bacteroidia; order Cytophagales; family Cyclobacteriaceae; genus JAGTVG01. The sequence goes on from CAYMFU010000066.1 coordinate 6,101, forward strand.
CCCATATGACCGTAAGCTGCCGTTTCCTGGTAAATCGGATTTCTTAATTTAAGATTTATCTCAATCATCCCTGGACGAAGGTCGAAAATTTTCTGGATCTTTTCAGCTATATTACCATCACTTTCCTTCACATGACTTGTTCCGTAGGTGTCAACAAAAACGCCCATAGGTTTAGCAACTCCTATCGCATAGGATAATTGCACCAGAATTTGATCCGCCACACCAGCAGCAACTAAGTTCTTTGCAATATGCCTTGTCGCATAGGCAGCCGACCGGTCAACCTTACTAGGATCCTTACCAGAAAATGCACCTCCACCATGCGCACCTTTGCCGCCATATGTATCGACAATGATCTTTCTTCCGGTCAATCCTGTATCCCCATGAGGCCCTCCTATAACAAACTTTCCTGTTGGATTTATAAAGTAATTAATATCGTCATTAAATAATTTTCTGATATCAGAGGGCAGGTTTTTCATAACTCTCGGAATGAGTATGTTTATAATATCATGTTTGATTTGATCACACATTTCTTCATCAGCTCTGACTTGAGCAGCATTGGAATTCTCAGTTGGCTTAATGAATTCGTCATGTTGAGTAGATACTACAATAGTATCAATCCTGACTGGTTTGTGATCATCTGAATATTCTATAGTAACCTGTGATTTTGCATCGGGCCTTAGATATTTGATTTCGTTATTCTCCCTTCGGACCTTGGCTAATTCAATAAGTAAATCATGGGCCAGAGCTATAGGCAAGGGCATATAATTTTTCGTCTCTGTGGAGGCAAAGCCAAACATCATGCCCTGGTCACCGGCACCCTGCTCCTCTTCTTTACCCTTTTCAACACCGCGGTTGATATCTGAGGACTGTTCATGAATTGCAGAAAGGATTCCACAGGAATCTCCTTCGAACATATAATCGCTCTTCGTATAGCCGATCTTATTGATTACATTTCTGGCAATCTGCTGAACGTCCAGATAAGTATTGGATTTAACTTCTCCTGCCAATACAACTTGACCTGTTGTAACCAGGGTTTCACAGGCTACTTTGGAACCAGGGTCAAATGCTAAAAAATTATCAACAAGAGCATCGGAGATCTGGTCAGAAACTTTATCAGGATGGCCTTCAGAGACTGATTCAGATGTAAATAAATAAGACATAATATAGATTTTTTTTTGATTGGCAAAAATATAACTTAATCGCATTAAATGTATATAGGAATAAAAGAATAAATTATAAGGTTTTTATTTTTACGAAATTTAATCGTTCTTAGAATTAAAAATAAATGCCGCCATGAGTTCCTTTGAAAACATTCTATTGCATGCTGAAGATCAAATTGCCACCTTGACAATAAACAGACCTGAAAAGCTGAATGCCTTAAATAAAGACACCCTATTGGAGATAAAATGTGCCATCCAAAAAGTATGTTTGGATGATAATATTAAGGCTCTGATCATCACTGGTTCTGGAGAAAAGGCATTTATAGCAGGAGCCGATATTAAAGAAATTGCTGTGCTTGATGAGTCTAATTCGAGGTCTTTTTCAGAGAATGGGCAAGAGATATTCAGGTTAATAGAAAATTCACGTAAACCAGTGATCGCTGCGATTAATGGATATGCATTAGGAGGAGGATGTGAATTGGCATTGTCCTCCCATCTTCGATTAGCTTCACGAAATGCTCAATTGGGATTGCCAGAAGCTTCATTGGGAATACTACCTGCTTTTGGTGGAACACAACGGCTAACTCGTTTGGTGGGAAAAGGACTGGCACTCGAGATCATGCTCACTGGGGATATGATATCTGCAGAAAGAGCATCAGAAATAGGTCTGATCAATCATATCGTAGATCATCCATCAGAACTTATCCCTTTCTGTAAGAAAGTCATTAACAAAATTCTAAAAAATGCCCCAATTTCTGCCGGAAAGATAATAACAGCAACAAATGCAGCCTATTCAAAAGATGGGTATCAGGTGGAAACGGATTGCTTTGCAGATCTAATAAAAACCGATGATTTTACCGAAGGAACAAATGCTTTTATTGAGAAGAGAAGCCCGAAGTTTATTGGATCATAAAGTTTTTTTTAATGGGCAGATTAACATCCCTGGTTAAAGAGACCGCTATTTATGGAGTATCCAGCATCCTCGGAAGAATGCTGAACTGGCTTCTTGTGCCATTATATACCGAATATCTGCTTCCAGCTGAATATGGAATTGTAACTGAACTTTATGCATATGCAGCTTTTCTCCTCATTATATATACCTATGGTATGGAAACTGCGTTCTTCAGATTTACCAACAAACTGGAGAATAAACAAAAATTTATCCTGAATCAATCTCAGGCTTCTGTTCTTGTTTCCAGTATCTTGCTTTCAACAATACTGATTTTGTTTGCAACCCCAATTATAAACTATCTTGAATATCCCGGAAAGGAAAAATACATTATCTGGTTCAGTGTAATACTGGCAATCGATGCTATAGTAGCAATTCCTTTTGCAAATCTGAGATTACATCAGAAAGCAAAAAGATTTGCCTGGATCAAACTTGTTAATATATTCCTTAATATAGGATTCAATCTCTTTTTTATTGTTTTATGTACATATATCGTAAATCAATCACAAGAATCATCATTGAAAAACGTAATTACGCGCTTTTTCGATCAGAACGAGCTGGTTGATTATATTTTCATCTCAAACCTTATTGCCAGCTGTGCAATGCTTTTTATCTTTTTAAAAGAAATAATTAAGATCCGTATTAAACTAAATTGGAATTTACTAATGGAAATGTACAGGTATGCATTTCCTATAATGATTATGAGTCTGGCTGGAGTGACGAACGAAATGCTATCAAGAGCCGTATTGAAAAAATGGTTGCCTGAGGGATTTTACCCTGGATACTCAAACCAGGCAGCATTAGGTATTTTCGGTGCGGCATATAAACTTTCTGTATTTATGACACTGTCCATTCAGGCTTTCCGGTACGCCGCAGAACCATTTTTCTTTTCGCGGGCTAAAGACAAAGACTCCAAGGAATTATTCAGCTCAGTTATGTTCTGGTTTGTAGTATTCGGATCTTTCATATTAGTAGCGATTGTACTTAATCTCGATATAATTGGCTTTCTCTTTCTGAGGAATGAAGCTTATTGGGATGGACTCCTCGTCGTTCCTATATTGCTGCTTGCCAATTTATTCCTTGGGATCTACTACAATCTTTCTATCTGGTTTAAATTAACTGATAAAACATATTATGGCACCTTTATTTCAACCGGTGGTGCCGGCCTCACTATTATATTGAATTATATTTTTATTCCTATGTGGGGGTATCTGGGAAGTTCAATAGCTACCCTTGTTTGTTATCTTTCAATGGTAGTATTCTCATACTTTCTGGGGAAAAAACACTATCCGGTACCATACAAAACTGGAAAATACTTGTTCTATATTATATTAGCTCTAATATTTTCATATTTGGGATTTAATAAGCCTGAAGATTATACAATAAAGTTTAAACTATACCAGTTTACATTAATACTATTATATATGGTCATCGTGACTCTCCTGGAAAGGAAACAATTTAGATCTTTATTGAAGACGAAAAGGAATGAAAGTAAAAATCGTTAATAAATCAAATAATCCGACTCCTGAATATCAGACTACCTTATCTGCTGGAATGGACATACATGCATTTGTTGAAGGAGACATTTCTATTAAACCCATGCAGAGGATATTGGTTCCGACAGGCTTGTATTTTGAATTGCCTCCGGGATATGAAGCTCAGGTAAGGCCAAGAAGTGGTTTAGCAGCTAAATTTGGGATTACAGTTTTAAATACACCCGGAACAATTGATGCGGATTACCGGGGCGAAATAAAAGTCATTCTGGTCAATCTATCAAATGATGAATTTACTGTGAAAAACGGTGACAGGATAGCACAGGTTATCGTAAATAAATTTGAAAAAGTGGAATGGGAAAAAGTGGATGAACTCAAGGAATCAGTAAGGGAAGCAAATGGCTTTGGAAGTACAGGGACCTGATTCCAGCCCGTTTCTGGAAACTGATAAATTCATATTAATTTAATATTCTAGTTAGTATAGGTTAATTTTGTGTGTTCAATAAAAAACGAAACCGATAAATCAAGTAACATAATCCTCTTTCAGGAATACCTTCATGTATAATTTTATTCGAAAAATATTGCCTATTCTTTTACTGGGAATATCTATAACATTCCTGGGATATACGGAAGGGTATGGACAGAGAACAAAAAAGAAAAAAAAGAAGAAACAGGAGGAACAGGTTGACAGTAACGTAAACAACCTAAGACTTGCTGAGCAATTCTTTACCGAAGGTGAAAAATATTTCATTCTGGAAGACTACACTAAAGCTCTTGTTTTTTTCCAGAAATCACTTGAATTGGACCCGGGAAATGCGGCCATTAATTTTAAGATATCTGAGATATTCAATATAAATAATGATCTTGACAACGCTTTGATCCATGCTTTAGAAGCTGTCCGGCTGCAGGACAATAATAAATATTACTTCTTATTATTAGCTGAAATCTATAAAAAACAGTCAGATTATGCTAAAGCAGCAGAAGTCTATGAACAACTCGTTGAAAAGATTCCTGGAACAGAAGAATATCTGATCGAAACGGCAACGTTGTATATCTATTTGAATAAAATTGATGATGCTTTGCGTTGCTATCGCAGGATAGAGGAAAAATTTGGAATAAATGAACAGGTATCTATCCAGATACAAAATATACTTTTAAAACAGAATAAATTGGATGAGGTTATATTAGAAAGCAAGAAACTTATTGAGGCTTTCCCCAATAGACCTGAATACATCGCTAATCTGGCCAATAAGTATATTGCGAATGATTTGTATGATGAAGCTACCGAATTACTTGAGAATGCCATCCAAGATTTCCCGGACAATCCCATGTTGTTAAGTCAGTTGGCTGAAGTATATAGAAAAACAGGAAGGGTTGAAGAATCCAAGGCCATAGTAAAGGTGATTTTTGAAGATCCTAACTATAATCTGCAAGGGAAAATGCAATTTTTAGCTGCCTATTTTGGCAAAGAACTTTCTGATTCTGAAAAGGAGTATATTATTGAATTAGGAAATAAGATTATCAACTATCACCCGAATGAGCCTGATGCTTATGCTATTTTTGGAGACCTCTATCACAGCTTGAATAATTTCGAGGAAGCAAGATTAATGTACTTGAAATCCCTGGAACTGGACCCATCCAATTTAAATGCCTGGCAGAGAGTCCTGGATTTTGAATTAAGGAATAATGAACTTGACAGCGTCATTATTCACTCTGAAAAAGCTGTGACTTATTTCCCCAACCAATCTTTGCTCTATTTTTATGGGGGGACTGCCTATCTGAGTAAAAATGAATATAAAAGATCTGTTCAAAAGCTTGAACAAGGCAAAAAGTATTCATCATCAAACCTTCAATTGCTGGCTTTATTCAATGGCCAATTGGGTGACGCATATAACGGCATTGAAGAGTATGAGCAATCTGACAAGGCTTATGAAGCGGCACTTGATTATGATCCGGACAATGACCATGTATTAAACAATTACAGCTATTTCCTTTCATTAAGAAAGGAAAAATTAGACCTGGCGGAAAAAATGTCAACTAAACTTGTAGAAAGAAATCCTGAAGATCCTACCTATCTTGACACTTTTGCCTGGGTCTTGTATAGCCAGGGTAAATATGATGATGCAAAAAAGTATATTGAAAAGGCTATTGAATTTGATGAAACCGGCAGCGGAACCCTTGTTGAACATTATGGTGATATTTTATTTAAACTGGGAGACGTAAATGGGGCTGTTGAACAATGGGAAAAAGCCAAACAACTTAATGATACTACCGATCTTCTAGATAAGAAAATAGCCGAACGACAATTGTATGAATAAACGTATTCTCCTATTTACCTCCCTGATCTTTGTGTTCACTTCATGCAAAAAAGATTTATTCCAGTTCAATTATTCAGAAAAAAAACGGCTTAAAATTGAAGAACTTGAGTTCGATTATCTGCAGGCTAAATCCAAACTAAAATACGACGATGGAATACAGAATTTTAGCGCAAATGCAAATATACGCATTAGGGAGGATAGCTTAATCTGGATTTCAATCTCCTCAACGGGTGTTGAAGTAATCAGATCTATAATTCAGAAAGATTCAATTTTTGTAATTGATAGAATAAATAAGGAATACAGGGAATTTAGTTTTGATTCTTTACAAAGAGCATATAATATCTCAATAGATTACGATATGGTTCAGGGAGTCTTGATTGGCAACCTCATCAAAGCAAGAAAAAACAATGACAAAATACTAAAAGATGAAGATTTCTTTATCCTAAGACAAAATTCTGACAATTTGACCATAGAAAACTTTGTTAATTCGAAAACTATGAAAATCGAAAAGGTCAATGTAAAGGAAGCTCCATCTGAAAGCAGTATGGAAATAAAATACGAAGATTTTCAAATGAACAACGAGATCCTGATCCCTTATAAAAATTCAGTATTTTTAACTTATAATAGGAATAATTCAGAATTAATATCACATTTAAATATTAATTTCAGCCGTGTGGTGATTAATGAAAAGAAAATAAAGTTCCCATTTAATGTTCCAAACAGGTATGTGTCCAAAGAATAAGTGGATTTATTTAATATATGGACTATTACTTTTTCTTCCTGTCTTTGCTTTTTCACAAAAATCTAAATCACAGCTTGAGCAGGAAAAACGGAATGCGATCAACAAGTTAAAAGAAGCACAAAAGATCCTTGAGGAGACCGAAAAGAAGAAGGAAGTGAGTGTGGGTCAATTGAATGCATTGAATCAACAGATCGTTGCAAGCCAGAGTATAATAAATTCAATCAATGGAGAAATAAGCATTTATAACAATGAACTTCTGGAATTGAATGAGGTAATTGAATCTCTTGAGGATGATCTGGAGCATTTGAAAAAGGAATATGCTACCATGGTCTATGCTTCCTATAAAGCTAATTTCGGCCTCCGGAATATACTGTTTATTTTCTCTGCCGAGACTTTCAACCAACTTCTTCTCAGGGCCAGGTACATGGACCAGTATACGGAAGCCCGAAAAAGACAATTGGTTTTAATTCAGGAAGTTAGAGTATACTTGGAGGACCAGATTGCAACAATGGAAACGAAGAAACTGGAGAAAGACCAGCTACTCAACCAGGAATTATCTCAAAACAAAAGCCTGGTCACCCTAAGAAAAAAACAAAATACATTAATCACTTCTCTAAGTAAAAAGGAATCTGATATAAAGAAAGAATTACAGGACAGAAAGAAAGCGATTGCCCGGTTAGACAAACTCATTGCCGATATCGTTGCTGCAGAGATAAAAGCTTCGTCGAAAGGTAAGTCTAGTACCGAAATCGAAATGAATGCAAGCGAGACGGCTCTGTCCATGGCCTTTGAAAATAATTATTCCAAATTACAATGGCCCGTCTCAACGGGTTTTATTTCAGCAAAATTCGGAACAAATCCACACCCTGTTTATAAAAGATTGAAAGTTCCAAATGATGGTATCGATATTCAAACCAATGAAAATCAGGAAGTTCGATCAGTATTTGAAGGTGAGGTAAAACGGGTTGCTGTTGTACCAGGAGATATGAGGTACGTAGTATTAATTCAGCATGGTGATTATTTTACAGTATATGCAAAATTAAAACAGGTTTTTGTAGGGCAAGGCGACAGGGTAAGTGCCAATCAACGAATAGGCGTAGTAAATACTGATAGAAATGGCACCTCTGAAGTCCAGTTCCAGATATGGAAAAACACCCAGAAATTGAATCCAGAAAACTGGATCGCCAAGAAATAAATTTTTAATGTATTTGATTTGAATTTGAGAGAATGTTAATATTGGCTATATTTACATTCTAATTTTTATGTGAATGATGGAATTGTTAGGAAACATACTATTATTTGGGATGCCAGGTGGCCCGGAGTGGCTCATCATAATCCTGTTTGTAATCATATTTTTTGGTGCTAAGAAAATACCTGAATTGGCTAGAGGTCTTGGAAAAGGCATCAGGGAATTTAAGGATGCAACAAAAGGTGTAAAAGATGAGATCGAGGAAGGCATCAAATCAACCGATAAGGAAGTAAAAAAAGCTACTAAGGATTGAGAAAATACAATTCCCTTAAGGATATTAGAAAAGATATCCGGGAAGGTATTATTGATTGCTCCCAACTGGTTGACCATTACCTTAAAAACATTAAGGAAAAAGCTTACCTAAATGCCTTCCTAGAAGTCTACGAAGACGAAGCAAAACAGCAAGCCTTATCAGTTGATCAAAAAATCCGTGCCGGGAAACCAGGTATACTGGCTGGAATGGTAATTGGCATTAAAGATGTTCTATGTCATAAAGATCATTCCTTGCAATGCTCCAGCAGCATTTTAGAAGGTTTCAAATCTCAGTTTACAGCTTCTGCTGTACAAAGACTCCTTGATGAAGATGTGATTATCATCGGCAGGATCAATTGTGACGAGTTCGCTATGGGATCCAGTAATGAGAACTCAGCATTCGGACCGGTTAAAAACGAAATCGATCCTAAAAGAGTACCTGGGGGATCTTCTGGAGGTAGCGCAGTTGCAGTCCAGGCTGACCTATGCCTTGCTTCACTGGGTACTGACACCGGCGGATCTGTAAGACAACCAGCAGCCTTTTGTGGGATTATAGGTTTTAAACCCACATATTCACGAATTTCACGATACGGACTTACTGCTTACGCATCTTCATTTGATACCATCGGAATACTTACATCGGATGTTTATGATAATGCCTTATTGCTTGAACTGATGGCAGGAAAAGACGAATACGATAGTACAGTATCAAGAAATCCGGTTCCCAGGTATTCTCAAAATTTAAAATTCAAGGAAAAAGCTACAATAGCATATATCAAGGAGACCCTTGAAGATACTCGCATTGATACAGATATTAAAGAAAGAATAAGAAATGTCCTGGATTTCCTCAAAAATGAAGGACATAATGTGGAAGCAATAGAATATCCCCATCTGGATTTCGTTTTACCTACATATTACATTTTGACAACCGCTGAGGCAAGTTCAAACCTCTCCAGGTATGATGGTGTAAAGTATGGCTATAGAAGTCCAAATACTGTCGATCTTGAATCGATGTATAAAAAATCACGATCTGAAGGATTTGGAGAGGAAGTACAAAGGCGTATTTTATTGGGAACTTTTATTCTCAGTGCCAGTTATTATGATGCGTATTATACTAAAGCTCAAAAGGTTAGAAGACTCATAAGAGATAAAACGCTTGAAATATTAGAAAAATATGACTTTATTGCGTTGCCAACTACACCGACAACCGCTTTTAAGATTGGAGAAGTGAAAAATCCATTAGATATGTATTTTGAGGATTTATTAACTGTACAAGCATCTGTAGCTGGGAATCCAGCGGTATCTATTCCTGTAGGAAAGGATAGAAAGGGTTTGCCAATTGGTTTTCAATTAATGGCAGGATATTTCAAGGAGGCTGATCTTATGGCATTTTCAGAATATATTCTTAAAAACTACAAATAGAGTTCATGCTCAAAGCCTGGAAAAAATATACACTGCTGACCGCAATCTTTTTTACGATAGTTGCAATTCCTCTTTTCAGCTTTGCTTATTCTTTATCTGGCATAAACACAAACGATACATTAATTTATCCGGCTTATACGTTTGAACATATTCCTGATTTTACATATGAAGAAATCGAAGAACGTTTTATGCAAATGGATTCGGAGATTCCTTTAAGCTTTAACTCAAGAATAAAGGCCTTTATTGATTATTTTACGATCAGAGACCGCGAGTATACTAAAAGTGTCCTTGGAAAATTGGATTTGTATTTCCCGCTTTTTGAGAAATATTTTACGGAATATGGTATCCCGGATGAAATAAAATACCTATCTATCGTAGAAAGCGGATTAAATCCAAAAGCACAATCCAGAGTTGGCGCAGTTGGTTTATGGCAGTTTATGCCAGGAACCGCCAGGATGTTTGGACTTAAAACAGACTGGTATATTGATGAGCGTATGGACCCGGAGAAATCAACAGAGGCTGCTGCTAAATATCTTAAATCCCTGTATTCATACTTTGATGATTGGGAATTGGCTCTGGCTGCTTATAATGCAGGCCCGGGAAAGGTGAGAAGAGCCATCAGGAAATCAGGTTATAAAAAGAAATTCTGGGAAATATATCGATATCTGCCCAGGGAAACCAGGTCTTATGTCCCTCAGTTTATGGCATTTATGTATGTAATCAATCATGCGGAAGAACATAATTTCTTTATAGAAGAATATAAAGAATTTATTCCTGAAACAGATACTATAATGGTGGATGAATTTCTTTATTTTAAGACATTTGCCGACTTAACAAATACCTGCCCTGAAGACCTGGAAAAAATGAATCCTTCTGTGAGAAGAAGAGCATTCCCGGAGGGAGGCATATTTTACACATTTTATATCCCTGCAGATATTAAGCCCTACGTCCTTGAAAACAGGGATTACATACTGGATTCCGCGAAAAATACGGGAAAGGAAGAATTGGAATACCTGGCAAGGCACTCTGTGGGAAGCACCTGGGGACGGGATAAAATTGTTCATACTGTTCGATCGGGAGAAGTATTGGGAACAATCGCTGAAAAATATAAGGTCCGTGTTTCTGACATACGGTCCTGGAACAATATAAATGGGAATCTGATCAGAATCAACCAGAGACTCAAAATTTATGTTAATCAAAGTTATTATAACAGCATTAACAATCAGAATATTATCGTAAAAGAACGGACTCCATCAAAACAAACTTCATCCCCCAAGCCTTCGGCTTCCAATAAAGTCCATATAGTACAACCGGGAGATAGTCTATGGGAAATTTCCAGGCAGTATGAAGGCCTGACTATTGAACGGATCAAAGAGCTCAATAATCTCAAATCAAATAAAATCAAACCAGGTCAAAAATTAATTATTGGATAAGTACAAATTCGCTCTGTATAATCCCTTTTTTCACTATCTTAGAGAAAAAATTATATTATGAGAAATTCTGTACTACTTTTCATAATTACCTTGATTTTTTCTTCTTGTGAAAGCTGGCTTGGCGATCAGGCTATGCCACAAGGAAGAGGTGAATCAGGTGAAATAATACTCGTCATAGACTCTGCCAGATGGGCAGGCAATATAGGTAAACAACTTAGACTGACATTCCGGGAATTAGTTGACGGTTTGCCAAGAGATGAACCCCTCTTCGATTTGAGACAGATAGTACCCACGGATTTTAAGGGTATTCTAAAGAATCCTAAAAACCTGGTGCTGGTAATTCCTTTAAATGACAAGAATCATGAAGGGCTAAAAATGAAAAACCTGTTCACACAAAATTCGCTTGATTCATTACAGGAAAATAAGGATATATTTCTGATCAATAGAAAGAATCTCTTCGCCACAGGGCAACATGTGGTTTTTTTGGTTAATCATGATGATGCTTCATTCGAAGAGCAAATTGTAAAGGAAAGGGAGCATATTCGCTATTTATTCAATACGATTGAGGATAGAAGGGCAATGGAAAGACAGTTTAAAGTCCGCGAAGAAAAAACGATCACCAATAGACTATTGACTGATTTCGGATATAATATCAGAATACCATACGGATTCCGGATTGCCGAATCTTCTGAAGATTTTGTATGGTTGAGACAAGCAGGCCGGGAAATTGATAAAAGTATTTTTATTGCATTTAAAGATTATACAGATGCGAATGCCTTTAATGATGAAGAAATAATTGCCTGGCGGGATGATATTTGTGGAAAGCATATTTATGGTAATCCTGAGAACCCGGAATCATTTCTTTTAACTGAAACATTGATACCACCTACATTTAATGAAGTCAATTTTGATGGCAAGTACGGCAAGAAAATTCTCGGTTTGTGGAAGACTAATAATATATCCATGGGAGGACCATTTGTAGGCTATACTTTTGTAGATGAAAACACAAACAGGTTGTACTATATTGAAGGTTTTGTTTATAGCCCTGGAGTCGATCAAAGGGAATTAATGCGGGAAATGAATGTCATTCTAAAAACATTTAAATCGAGTCCTGAATAAAGTACAATTTACACAAGCTAATCAAGGTATTGTAACACTTAGGTCATAAAATTGTATTATTTTATTATCCTCTTGGCGTATCTTTTAAAAAACCGCTTAGATAAATAATTTTTTCAAGAAAAACTGAAGTTTTTTTTCAATATACTTAAGGTCAATTTCGTTTTTTAATATAATAATAATGGGTATATGATTGGATATTTATCTGGAGAGATAACAATAGTTGATCCTACCTTAATTTTGGTAGATGTGGGAGGTATTGGCTACGAGGTTAAGATTTCATTAAATACATACAGTAAACTGAAGGATTCGAAGAAGGGTAAAGTGTATACATACCTCCATGTAAAAGAGGATTCCCACACCCTTTTCGGCTTCTATAGCACGGATGAAAAGTCTCTTTTTGTCAAGCTCATATCCATTTCCGGAGTGGGGCCGAGCACAGCCATACTTATGTTATCATCCATGGGTGTGTCTGAAATACAGGAATCAATTGCTGGTGAGGATGTAGCTGCCATCAAGAAAGTTAAGGGAATTGGGACCAAAACTGCAGAGAGAATAGTCCTTGAACTTAAGGATAAGATACGAAAAGAAATTGGAGGGGAAAAAACAATTGGTTTTGTTTCAGATAGCTTCAATATCATTAGAGAAGAAGCAATGATTGCCCTTGTAACATTAGGAATTCAAAAATCTATGGCTGAAAAAAGTATAAATATAATTCTAAAAAATGCAGATAAAGATATTACCCTGGAAGAAGTAATAAAACTAGCCCTGAAAACTACATAAATATATTTTTTTAGACTTTGTCGAAGCGAATCTGCATATTGATCTGGTTTGTTTTCGGGGTTTTGACCTTGACCGCCTTGATGTCCAGCGCAAAACCCGGAATAACTATGCCGTTTATTCCGGCAGGTATCAAACAGGATAGCCTGGACCAGGATTCTATAAAAGCTGACACTCTCTACAAGCCCTACGAACCTTCCCGCCAACCTACATTCTACCCTGAAGACAGATTCGGAGATCCATTCATATATCAACCTAGTATTTCCCCACTTTTTTTACAAGATCCTTCTAACCTATCAATGGATATTGAAATTGATACGGCAAATGATTACACCATTTACGAGAAGATGGGTGATATGAACTACCGTCCCATATCAACTATGTCTTTTGAAGAATTTCAAAAGTACCAGGAGGAACGGATGATAAAAGAATACTGGCGCAACCGATCAGTCGGTTTGGATGGTGAAAGTGCCGTCAGTGGCAGGAGGCTAATTCCTCCCATTTATATAAGTCCTGTATTTGATAGAATTTTTGGAGGTAGTTATGTTGATATACGTCCGAATGGATACGTGAACCTTGACTTCGGTGCACGATACCAGAGAATCGATAATCCAGCCATACCAATCAAACAACAGCGTAATGGAGGATTTGAATTTGACCAGCAGATCAGTATGAATGTTGTCGGTAAGATTGGGGAAAAGCTGGCGGTTACTGCCAACTTCGATAATAACAATTCATTTGACTTTCAAAATAACCTGAAAGTAGAATATACTGGATTTGAGGAGGAGATCATTAAAAAAATTGAGGTAGGAAATGTTAGCTTGCCCTTGAGCAACAGTTTGATTACCGGAGCTCAGAATTTGTTCGGCTTAAAAACCCAACTGCAATTTGGCAAGTTGTTTGTCACCGGAGTAGCCTCCACACAACGTGGAAAAAATGAAGTGTTGACTATTCAGGGAGGAAGTGAAGGCCAGGGAAGGGAATTTCAGCTTAGGGCTTCAGATTACGATGAGCGTAGACACTTCTTCCTGGGTCATTTTTTCCGAGATAATTATGAAAGATGGTTGGGAAGCCTTCCTCAGGTTCTGTCAGGTGTTAATATTACAAGAATTGAGGTATATGTAATTAACAGGAATAACAATACTTCAACCCTCCGGAACTTCCTGGGTATGATGGACATGGCAGAAGGTAAGGTGATATACAGGGAAGACAACCCATTTATTGGCCCGGGACAAGGGAATGTACCAAATGGCAACGATGCCAATAACCTGTTTAACTCCCTTCAGGCCGATCCGAACATCAGGAATGTTGACCAAACCAGTTTTATTTTGGAAAATGAGTGGAATCTGGTAAAGGGAACTGATTTTGATCTAATTACTTCTGCCAGAAAACTCGATCCTAATGAATATACCTTCCATCCCATGCTAGGTTATATATCTCTTAACAGGAAGCTTCAAAACGATGAAGCCCTGGCGGTTTCCTATGAATACACTTATAATGGACAAAGGTTCAAGGTTGGCGAACTTACCGAGGATTATCAAAACATCTCGGAAGATGAAGTGATCTATCTCAAATTGCTGAGACCATCCAAGATCAACCCAACAGTTCCAACCTGGGATTTGATGATCAAACATATTTACAATCTGAACACCAGCCAGATCAATCCGGAAGGATTCGATCTTCGCATTATTTATAGGGATGATAAAACAGGTATTGATAATCCCAGCCTTCACGAAGGTAGAAATACTAAAGATGTGCCTCTTGTACAGTTGTTTAATCTTGACCGATTAAACAGGAACAATGATCCACAAAAAGACGGTCAATTTGACTTTGTAGAAGGAGTAACCGTGGATCCCGATAATGGAACCATCATATTTACAGTATTGGAACCCTTTGGCAGTTTCCTGGAAAGTAAGTTTGATCCTGATGAAGAGGCTTTTAAAGAAAAATATGTTTATGACACTTTATACGGCACTACAAAAGCAGACGCAGAGCTGGTAGCCAGGAAAAACAAATTTGTGCTCATTGGTACAGTTACCGGGGGATCATCAACTGAGATCATTCTACCCGGGATAAACATTGCGGAGGGATCTGTACAGGTGATTGCAGGAAGTATCCCATTAAGTGAAGGGATTGATTACAGGGTTGATTATAACCTGGGAAAGGTTAGTATAATCAATCAATCTGTTCTGAATTCCGGTAAGCCAATCCAGATAAAATACGAAAAAGCCGATCTCTTTAATTTTCAGGCCCGGACCTTGCTGGGCAGCCGGATCGACTATATCCATAATGACAAATTCAATATAGGAGGTACTATTCTGTATCTCAATGAAAGACCTCTTGTAAGCCGTATCAGTGTAGGTGACGAGACTATTCGGAATACCAAATGGGGGCTGGATCTAAATTACCGGACTGAATCCAATTTCCTGACAAAATTAGTTGATGCAATTCCTGGAATATCCACTAAGGAACCTTCCATGGTATCTTTCAATGCCGAGGTAGCTCAATTATTACCGGGAACTTCCAATATAGTCGATGGTCAGGGAACTTCCTATATTGATGATTTCGAATCAGCCATAACCCCGTTCCGGCTAGGTGGCAATGTACTGTCCTGGAAGCTGGCATCCACACCAAAAACTGACGATGGATATTATGACGGTGGCAGCCAATTACCGAATGACTTGTCCATCAATTATACCCGCGGAAAATTGGCCTGGTATATTATCGATAATGTATTTTACAGAACTTCCGGAAATTCAAGACCAGCAAACATAACGGAAGACGACCTTCAGAATAACTATAGCCGTGCGGTAATTCCTCAGGAGATCTTTAAATTCAGGGACCGGGAAGTAGTAAATACAAATTTACCTGTTTTCGATCTGGCTTTCTATCCATCTGAAAGAGGTTCATATAATTATAATCCAAATCTGTCCAATGATGGTACCCTGCCGGAGGTTCGAAAGAGTTGGGGAGGTATAACCAGGGCTATTACTTCAGATGTTGATTTTGACCAGACCAACATCGAGTATCTCGAATTCTGGTTGATGGATCCATTCATTAATACAACAAATGGTGACTTGGATAATCCGAATGGTCAAATTAATGATGGGATCAATCCACCCGCACCAAATACCACCGGTGGAAAGTTGATATTTCACCTAGGTAGTATTTCGGAGGATGCGATGAAAGACAGTAGGCACGCCTTTGAGAACGGGCTGCCAGCAGATGGGGATTCTA
Organism: uncultured Roseivirgaceae bacterium; assembly: GCA_964389805.1. Taxonomy (GTDB): domain Bacteria; phylum Bacteroidota; class Bacteroidia; order Cytophagales; family Cyclobacteriaceae; genus JAGTVG01. The sequence goes on from CAYMFU010000066.1 coordinate 22,252, forward strand.
CCAGGACAACTAATAATACCTGGGGAAGGGTAACACAGGAACAATATCTAACCAATGCTTTTGACAACTCGGAGGTAGCCAGGCCCAATCAGGACGTAGGTATGGATGGTGTAATAAATACGGATGAAGCAAACTATTACAGTGACTTTGTAAGCAATATAAACGTAAGTGCTGATACACGCGACCGGATACTGGAGGACGTCTCAGCGGACAATTTTCAATATTTCCTTGGAGTTGAGCTGGATGATGCTGATGCAAAAATATTAGAAAGGTACAAGGAGTTTAATCTGTCAGATGGAAATTCACCTCTGGTTGTGGGAACAACTGAATATACACCGGTAGGAACAACTTTCCCTGACAATGAAGACCTGAACTTTGACAACACCTTGAGTGACCTTGAAGAATATTACGAATATGAACTGGACCTGAGACCAGGAAATCTGGAAGTTGGAAAGAATTTTGTGACCGAGGTGATTACTAATGAAATTAACGGTCAAAGGGTGAATTGGTATCTCATACGAATTCCAATACTCAAGCCAAACAGGATCCAGGGTAATATTATCGGTTTTAAATCCATCCGGTTTATACGAAGCATAATGACCGACTGGCAACAACCTGCCGTCCTTAGGATGGTCAAATTTCAACTGGTTGGAGCACAATGGCGCCGTTATCCTTCGAGTCTTAGAGACAAGTATTTGATGGAGCCCCCGGAATTGGTTAATTCCAATTTTGAAATTTCTGTTGTCAACCTGGAAGAGAATGGATCCCCGGCGGAAGGAGAAACTCCATATGTTCTGCCTCCGGGAATAGAACAGGATATTGACAATACATCACCAATATACAGGCAGACCAATGAACAATCTATTAAACTTACCGTAGATGGCCTTGTTGATGGAGATGCCCGTGGTGTGTTCAAGAATGTTGCGTTGGACCTGGTAAACTATGGTCGAATTAAAATGTTTTTTCATGCCCAGAATAATGGAAACCAGGGAGATTCCGCTACGGCCTTCCTAAGGTTGGGGACAGATATGATCGATAACTATTACGAGGTCGAAGTGCCCCTCGTGTTCACTCCAAAAGGTAGTACTGATCCGGGCGTCATTTGGCCGGAAGAGAATAATATCGACCTGGAGTTCGCAGATTTATATGCCCTGAAAAAAATTAGGGATAAGGGTGATCTGAATATTAATATCCCATATTCTCAAAATGTAAGTCAATATAAGATTACTGTCGTTGGACGACCTGACCTGCATGATGTTCAAGCTATGATGATAGGAATCCGGAATCCAAAAACCCCGGATGGGGATCCAATAAGCATTCACATATGGGCCAATGAACTTAGAGTAACTGATTTTAAGAACGATCCGGGATGGGCAGCAAATGCAAGACTTGATCTAAAACTTGCTGATTTTGCAACCGTAAATGGCGACTTAAGATACAGTTCGGTAGGATTTGGAGCCATTTCACAACGTATATCAGAAAGACGAAGGGAAGAAGTGCTGGATTATGACATATCAGCAAATGTCGCTCTGGACAAATTTATTCCTGAAAAGGTGGGTTTAAAAATCCCCATGTTTATCAGTTACGAAGAAAGAAAGATATCGCCTAGTTATGACCCGCTCGATCCGGATGTCCCCCTTGAAGCCACATTAAGGACCTTCGACAATCAAGAGGAAAGAGATGCCTATTCAAAACTTGTACAAGACGTAACTACAAGGAAAAGTATCAACTTTACGAATGTACGTAAGGTGAAAACAAAGGAAAATGCAAAAAGCAGGATATATGATATCGAAAACTTTTCTTTTACCTATGCTTATTCAAATGCCATACAGAAAAATATATATAAACAGGAATATATAAATAAATATACGCGGATCGGATTGGCTTATAATTGGAGTTCTACGCCGAGATCGTATGAACCTTTTAAGAATTCAAAAGCATTTTCTTCACCATGGCTTCAGTTAATTAAAGATTTAAATATTACTCCTATGGTTTCCAACCTGGGCTTCAGATGGGATCTGAACAGACGATTTATAAAAGAACAACTAAGAAATAGTGATTTAAATACGGAAGGAATGTTACCTACCTGGGAAAAATCCTTCTTTTTTGACAGGAATTACAATCTCCGATGGAATCTCACAAAAAGTATTTCAATTGATTATATGGCTAGAGTCCACGCAATTGTCGACGAACCGGTTGGCGATATTGACACTCAGTCAAAACGGGATTCCATTAAAACGAATCTCAAAAATCTTGGGCGTATGAAAACTTATGACCAGGACGTAGGTCTCACTTATAGAATCCCTATTGACAAGACACCATTAACGGATTGGATCAATTCTGATTTCCGTTACAGGGTAGGTTATACCTGGAAAGCAGGGGCAACAGATCAGGCAGATACGCTTGGAAATACAGTTCAGAATCAAAGAGACTGGGGATTGAATGGCAAATTTGATCTGGTTAAACTGTATAACAAATCAAAACTGTTAAAAGATATCAATAGCCCTCGCCGCAGTTCAAGGCGTCCGACTACTTCCCGGCCACAAACGCAGACCGACACGCTTGTTCAAAAAAGAGATAACAAATTTGGCAAAGGCCTGTTGCGCTTCCTTATGATGCTCCGATCGGTGAATTTTAGTTATACGAACAGGGAAGGAACAGTTTTGCCGGGCTATACTCCATCGGTCTTTCTTCTTGGTATGGATTCATCATTTACCGCTCCCGGATGGGACTTTGTATTTGGTAGTCAGAGCAGAGATATCCAGAGGAGAGCTGTAGAAAACGACTGGTTGGCCAGCAGTGAATTTTTATCCTATCCATTTACCCAATACAATAATATTGATCTGAAACTAACCGCAAACATTGAACCCGCTCCCGACCTGAGAATTCAACTTGTAGCCAATAAATTAAGTTCTGACAACTTTCATGAAATATTTCGATACGATACAGATCCTTTAAATGATGGCAGCATAGGGCAAGTTCCAGTCCAACTGGCTCCAACAAGGACGGGAAGTTATAGTATAACTGTTGTTACCATTGGTACATCCTTTGTGAAGGATGGCGAAGATAATACTAATGAAACCTTTCAGACTTTTGAAGATAATAGGGAAATTATCAGGAACCGGCTTAACGCAATAAATCCATCAGGTGAGTTTGGCCTTAATTCACAGGATGTCTTGATCCCATCTTATCTGGCTGCCTACCAGGATAAGGATCCCAATACCATTGCTCTTACTTCATTCCCAAAATGGCCCTTGCCTAACTGGAGGCTTGATTATACAGGCCTGGGAAAAATTCCAGCTCTAAAAAACGTGTTTTCATCCATTAATATCACCCATGCTTATAGCTCTACCTACTCAGTTAATAATTATGCAAATTCCCTGTTATATGATCAGTTTATTAATCTGGACAATGCAATAGAGGATACACCACCTGGATTTGTACAGAATGAAAACAATGATCTGGTACCGGTTTATGTAATTGCGCAGGCTATCATATCTGAAAGATTTTCTCCTTTGATCGGCCTTAATCTGAGGACTAAAAACCGTTTAACAGCCAGGATAGAATATAAAAAAGAAAGAAACCTGGCCCTGAATATGTCAAATGCACAGATCACTGAATTAAGCAGCAAGGACTTTTCTGTTGATGTGGGGTGGACCAAGACCAAATTGAAATTGCCCATCAAATTCAGGGGGAATACGATCGTGCTGGATAACGACATTCAATTCAGAATCAATTTTACAATTCGTGATACAAAAACAGTTCAAAGAAAAATTGATGAAACTAACACTATAACACAGGGAAATATTAATTTCCAACTGAGGCCAACCATTCAATACACCATCAATCAGAGGTTGAACATGACCTTCTATTTTGAAAGAAACATAAACGAACCATTGATCTCCAGCTCATTTAAGAGGGCAACTACTTCTTTTGGAATACAAATTAGATTTAGTTTAGCACAATAATTCTTTAATGGATTATATTTGAACTAGTAAATTTCAAAACAAAATAATTATGAATTTTCCAGAGGATCTCAAATACACTAAAGACCATGAATGGATCAAAGTTGAAGGAAATATAGGGACTATTGGCATTACAGATTTTGCTCAAAAGGAGCTTGGAGATATTGTATATATAGAAGTAGAGTCGGAAGGATTTGAAGTGGAGGAAGGGGAATCTTTTGGCACAATAGAAGCTGTAAAAACAGTTTCGGATCTCTTTATGCCTGTATCCGGTAAGATTCAGGAATTTAATGAAGCCCTGGAGGGTGAACCAGAACTGGTCAATAGCGATCCCTATGGCGAGGGTTGGATCCTTAAATTTGAATTAAAGGATGCTGCATCTGTCGATGATCTTCTCTCAGCAGAAGATTACCAGAAATTAATTGCAGAATAAGACTTGAGATTATATTCTAAGCTTTTCCTCGGATGGATAATTGTTTCACTTATCCTGACCTGGACACCCGGTGAGGCACTCCCAAAACCAGATTTTCTGGATATAAGTCTTGTTGGATTTTTAGCTCACTTCGGGATGTTCTCAGTATTCTCGTTTTTACTCACAGGGATTATTCATGGAAAGAATGACCTGGAAATGCCTGGTGGAAAGGTCATTTCTTTGGTTATCATTTGGTCACTAATTTTTAGTTTAATTACTGAAACAGGACAGTATTTTATACCGGGAAGATACTTTCATGGATTTGATATAATGATAAATTTCATTGGTTCTCTGGTTGGAATTGGTGTATTTTTTCTAAAATTTAAATACTTTTCGAATTAGACAAATGAAAAATATTTTATATCTTTGATATTCGTCAAGGTGTAATTTGGCATACAATTAAAACATTATTGTTATGGAAGCGAAAAAGAATCCAAAAGCCGATCTTAACAAAAAAACAGGATTATTCCTTAATATTGGCTTGGTAGTCAGCCTTTTATTAGTGATTATGGCTTTTGAGTGGAAGTTTTATGAGGATGGTGAACTGATGGATCTGGGTCAGGTCTCCGATGAATTTGAAGATGTGATGGAAATCCCTCCAACAGAGCAACCTCCTCCTCCTCCTCCAAAAATTCAGCAACCTGAAATTATTGAGGTTCCTGATGAAGAAGAGATCGAAGAGGAAATCGAAGTCGATCTTGACGTCGAAATAACGGAAGAAACAGTTGTTGAAGATATTGTATTCGATGCACCTGTTGAAGAGGAAGTTGCCGAAGAAATATTCACGATTGTGGAAGATCAGCCTCAACCAAAAGGCGGGATGGCGGCTTTTTATGAATATATAGGTAAAAAACTGAAATACCCGGCCCAGGCAAGAAGAATGGGTATAGAAGGGAAAGTGTTTGTTGAATTTGTAGTAGATAAAGATGGAACAATAACTGATGTAAAAGCCATCAAAGGTATCGGAGCAGGATGCGACGAGGAAGCAATCAGGGTAATCCGAGCATCTCCAAAATGGAATGCTGGTAAGCAAAGAGGCCGTCCAGTAAAAGTAAGAATGATCCTTCCTATTACCTTTAAGTTAGGATAAACATAATAACATTAATATAATCCCGTCATCCGGCGGGATTTTTTTTTGAATAATACTTGCCCTGATCCCCCCCATTGATAATTCCCCTTTTTTGTTCATCTACTTATCGAGAATTGAGCATTTATAATCACTGAAATAAGCCTTTCCTGGATACATCATATACAATTAATATTTCCAAATTCAGAACCTGCAGGTCTTTCATAAAAACCCTTCCCATGTTAATATCGTTTACTATAATATAAGGGAACTAAATATCAATTTCTAGTTTCCGTTCAGTTCTTTAAATAACGAATGCCATGAAAAATCTAGATAAATACAAAAAATATGGCATTTATAGGAAAAATAAAGGCCATAAAAAACCACAAAGATCCGGGAATGATCAATATCTGCTGGTTAATGATCTAATAAGGATGAAATTTGCAAAAGCATCCAAACAAATCCGTCTTTCAAAGCTATTTTTCTGTATAGGACTGTGTATTAGCTTATTATTTATTATTACTGCATTTGAATGGAGATTCTTTGATGATGGTGAAATAGTAGACCTGGGAAAGGTTTCTTCTACATTCGAAAACATCGTGGATGTTCCTCCTACTGAACAACCTCCTGCTCCCCAACCAAAAGTAGTACAGCCAAAAATTATTGAAGTACCGGATGATGAAGAGATCATGGAGGAAATTGAAATTGATCTTGATATCGAAATGACAGAAGAACTGGTCATAGATCAACCTGTAATTGTAAAAATGGAATTAGAAGTACAGGAAGAGAAGGCTGAGGAAATTTTTACGATTGTCGAGCAACAACCGGAACCAGTTGGAGGATTCAGTGCCTTTTACAGATATGTGGGCGAGAATCTTAAATATCCAAGATTAGCACAAAGAGGAAATATTCAGGGGAGAGTTTACATAGAATTTGTTGTAGAGAAGGATGGAAGCCTGACTGACATCAAAACAATGAAAGGAATTGGTGGGGGGTGTGATGAAGAAGCATGCAGAATAATCGGAAATGCTCCAAAATGGAAACCTGGCAAACAAAGAGGACGGCCTGTCAGGGTAAAAATGGTAATCCCGATATTGTTCCGGCTTGAAGAGGCCTTATAAAGAAGGATCAATCGATACTACAGGATATTCAATAACTGCTCTTTGATCTTTTCCAGGTTGTCTTTCATCAGAACCACATTTCTTGTAATCGGGGCATAATTGGCCTTGGAACCTATGGTATTGATCTCCCTGCCTATTTCCTGTGATATAAAATTAAGCTTTTTACCATTCGACTCTGGTGAATTCATTTCATCTAAAAAATAGTCCAGATGCCCCTTTAATCGCACTTTTTCTTCACTTATATCCAGTTTCTCAAGATAATAAATCAACTCTTGTTCAAAACGATTTTCATCATAGTTGTTGTCTGGAATTAGTTCAACAAGATTGGATTTAATTCTATCTCTTATTTGTGTTATCCTTTCAGGATCCAGTTTATCAATCTCGACCAGTGATTTGTTTATTTCTCCGATATATGTGGTCAACTCATTGGATAAATTTTCACCTTCCTGGGTTCTGAACGCATCGCAATAGCCGATGGCCTCAATCATAATAGATTTGATGACCTCCCAATTAGTTCCTTCTTCATTGCGGATTTCAGGTGAAATCACTTCGGGGAGATATAGAGCAAGCCGGAATATATCAGCCTTATCATCAGAAAGTTCCATGGCCAGGGTATTAAGCTCATTGTAATATTTGGATAACAGTGATTTGTTGATTACCTGTGGTTGATTCCCGGTATTTTTATTCTGATAGTCAATAGCGACCGAAATTTTTCCTCGAATTAGAGATTTCTCCAATATATTTCTTACTTCAATTTCCTTCTCGGAAAAAATTTTGGGCATTTTAATGATAGTGTCAAAAAATTTTGAATTTAAGGATTTAACTTCCACAACAATATTCAAATCCTCGGTAAACGATTCAGCTCGGCCAAATCCTGTCATTGATTTAATCATAGAATCAAATTTATCGTAATTGATTTAAATATAATTGAATTGTATTCTCAAATCCAAGATAAATCGAATCACATATTAAAGCATGGCCAATGGAAACCTCATCTAAGAATGGGATCTTCTTCTTAAAAAATGACAGGTTTTCAAGAGATAGATCATGTCCTGCATTTAATCCAAGTCCTTCCCTTTTAGCCAATTCCGCACATTCTACGTATGCCTGAACAGCCTCCTCCCGATCCCTGAGGTAGTTTTCGGCATAAGGTTCAGTATATAATTCAATACGGTCTGTTTTGACTTTAACAGCACCTAAGATCATGGACTCAACAGGATCAACAAATATTGAGGTTCGTATTCCAAAATCTTTAAATTCAGCGATAACCTTAGAAAGAAATTTTTCATTTTCCTTTGTATCCCACCCGGTATTGGAAGTTAAAACATCAGGCCCATCCGGAACCAAAGTAGCCTGATCAGGCTTCACTTTTTTAACCAATTCAATATATCTTTCATCGGGATACCCTTCAATATTGAATTCCGTAGTAATTACTGGTTTTATTTCCAACACATCCTGATAGGTAATATGCCTTTCATCAGGTCGAGGATGAACGGTAATTCCTTCAGCCCCATAGAGTTGTGCATCTACAGCTGCTTTAACTACATCCGGATTATTACCACCTCTAGAATTGCGTAAAGTAGCAAATTTATTGATATTTACACTAAGCTTAGTCATTGTAATTTTTATTATTAAATTTGATTGCAATTTAGCATTAATATACTTTTTAATGAAATAACTCATGAGCCTAAAAGAACAAATTGACGCTGATATTAAACAAGCTATGCTCAATAAGCGAAAAGATGAGTTAAGAGCACTTAGGGCAATTAAATCCCTCATTTTACTTGCTGAAACGGAGAAGGGAAAGCACGACCAATTAATGAAAGATGTCGAAATGGGTATACTGATGAAGGCAGCAAAGCAACGCAAAGATTCTATAAAAATATATGAAGACCAGGAGAGACGGGATCTTGCTCAAAAAGAAAAAGAGGAACTCACCATCATAGAAAGATATCTGCCTAAACAAATGTCAGAAGAAGAGATTGAGGTTGAAATAGAAGGGATCATATCAAGTATTGGCGCGGAGGGCATGAAAGATATGGGGAAAGTAATGGGATTGGCAACCAAAAAACTGGCAGGTAAAGCCGATGGAAGGAAAATCGCTGAACTTACTAAAAAACTTCTGGAGAATTGAGAATACTTGACCTAATACTTTTAATTCCTCTTTTGATTGGTGCATATACCGGGTATAAGAGAGGGCTTATCATGGAGCTTGTAGGCATAATTGCTTTGATACTGGCAGTAATGGGGGCTTTCAAACTGTTACATACGGGCATTGAATTCCTTAGCAAATACATACCTGAATACAGTAATTTTATTCCGTTTATAGCTTTTATCGGTATTTTTATTGGAATCCTTATTTTAGTGAACATGCTGGGACAAATGACCAAAAAGTTTCTTGACCTCACGATCCTGGGAGCATTTGATAATTTTGCCGGAGCATTAATTGGTATTTTTAAATGGGCATTCCTCGTCAGTATAGTTCTATGGTTATCCTTACAGGTAAACCTTGTAATTCCCTATGCATTAACAGAAAAAAGCATATTATACCCACATATTGTTGAACTGGCACCTACTGTCGGAGAGTATATTTCGGCAATTTTCCCATTTGCCTCTGATCTGTTTGAATCGATAAAAGATTTATTTAATTAGGTAGAAATTGATATTGCTGTTAGATAATTTTGATTCCTTTACCTATAACCTGGTAGATTATTTCAATCAACTGAATGTTATGCCAAAAGTGTTTAGGAACAATCAACCTATAGAGGAAATAACCAACTATAACTATAAGGGAGTTGTTATATCGCCGGGGCCAGGTCTTCCTGAGGAATCCGGGAACCTGCTGGAGGTCATCGAATATTATGAAAACAAATTACCAATTTTGGGAATATGTTTGGGGCACCAAGCCATAGGTCAATTTTTTAACACGAATATTTTAAATGCTTCTAAACCTATGCATGGTAAAATTTCAAAAGTTTTCCTTGAGGAGGACTATCTATTCGAAGACCTGCCTTGTGAAATCCAGGCTGTTAGGTATCATTCATTAATTCTTGGAAAACTACCAGATAGTTTAGAAGTAATTGCCCGGACAGAAAATAATGAGATCATGGCGATCCGGCACAAGGATTTAAATATCCGTGGATTACAATTTCATCCTGAAGCTATTCTTACTGAATATGGAATAATGATATTGCAGAATTGGGTTAGGCAAAATGATGTATAAAAAAAAACAGATTCATTTTTTTTATGCAAGTTTTGTGTATTATTGTTCTGGATAGCAAGAAATTTAAATCTATTTTAAATGATCGCGGAAGAGCTCATAAATGAAATGATCCCAGCATTATCAATGAAAGATAAAGCTGAAAAGGCTATTTTATGGATGGGTGAGTTACGTACGAATTTCCTGCCTGTTATTGAAAAAGGACTTTTTAAGGGCTTTGTAAGTGAAGATGTTATTTTTGAAAATAACGACCTTGAAAAAGAGATCCGGGAAATAAAACTCATTGCTGAAAATTGCTATGTAAACCGAAAACAGCATTATTATGACCTGATCCGATCGATTAAAGAGCATCATATTGACCTGGTAGCCGTTGTTGATGATGATTTGAACTATTTGGGAATTGTAACCATCGAAGATATTGTTAATGCCATGTCTGAATCCAGTGCTATTCAGTCGCCAGGTGCAATAATTATATTGTCAATAAACAAAATAGACTATTCTCTTGCTGAAATTACCCGTCTGGTAGAAGAAAATAATGCGAAAGTCTTAAGCTCCTATGTTAAAACTGATCCAAATGATTCAAATAAATTATTATTAACACTTAAAATAAATGTTCTTGAATCTAAAAGGATCATAGCTACCTTTGAAAGATTTGGATACAATATTTTTGCCCAATTCCTTGAAATGGAAGATGCGGAGAGTCATCAGGACAGGCTCAATCTCCTTCTAAAATTCATAGATATTTAAACATTAAAGTTGCCAACCAATTTTATTTTGCCCCGATAGCTCAATAAATATATTGATTCTTAAAAAAAATTAAGTGTTATAAAAAAATTTACTTATTTTTAGGCTGGGATTTTTCAAGGATCAGATTTGAATATTCGGATATTCTAAATGAGGAGGAACTATTTCTTTCTATTGTTTTTGCTAACGTTTATATCGTTATCACAGATAGCCTACCCCCAAAAGAATGTAAAAAAGAAAAACAACCTGAAAATCTCTAATTACAGGGGTTCTATAAAATCTTTCGCCAACAAAAGATATTTTGCCTTTGGTGGAGGGATCAATTTAATAAATTATTTTGGAGACCTTGCTCCTGCTTCTGGTTGGGCAAGTACCGATCTGAAGTTTACACGGCCGGGTGTTAGTCTCTATTTAGACTACAAATATGCTCCCCGTGTAACATTTCGCCTGGGCTTTGATATGGGTACAATAACCGGAGATGATTTTGTTTCTGCCGATCCCAATGATGATCTGGCAAAATACCGGTATATCAGGAATATGCAATTCAGGAACAGGGTTTATGAACTTTCTTTCCAGGCTAAAATTGATCTTCTTACAAACAGAGGCACATATATTAGCCGTCCTACTTTCAATCCATATTTGTTTGGTGGGGTGGGTGTTTTTTACCACAATCCAAAAGCCATAGCTCCTGAGACCGATCAGTTGGGCAACTCCATACCTGAAGCCGGAAAATGGGTTGCACTGCAAGCTCTTGGAACTGAAGGGCAATATAGCGATGCTTATGACGTTAAGCCCTACAGTAAGGTACAGGTCTCTGTCCCGGTAGGATTAGGTTTTAGCTACAAGATAGGTAACAATCTGGATTTCTCTTTTGAGGTCGGGTACAGGATTTTATTCACGGATTATATTGATGATGTTAGTGAGAATTATGTGGATCTGGGAATTTTTGATAATCCATTGGCGAGAGCATTATCAGACAGGTCACAGGAACTAAATGCAGTCAGGTCCGGGGAACCGAGGGATTTCGAAAATGTAATCCTTCCTAATACAACAGAATATACGTATACATCCCCTTACGATGGAAATACGTATACGGTATTTGCTGGATATGGTGATGGTCAACCTTCCAGTATCAGAGGAAATTCTGGTGACAATGACATGTATATTGTCACTAGTTTAAAAATAACATATATTTTTGGTGGAACTTTCCAGAATGCGAAATTCAGATAGATCTAAAGGAGAGCTCAAAAACATTTTTGGGACTGCCAGAATAAAAATGTATAAAATCCTTGCTGTTATAATCCTATTGCTATTCACCGCTTTCAGCAATTCTTTTGGTCAATTGACCGAGATAGGATTCCAGATTGGAGCATTCAATTATACTGGTGATCTATCAAATGGATATAGCTTAAAGAACCATAGACCGGGCGCTTCTGTTTTTCTTAGATCAAACATAACAGATGCTGTGGGATTGAAATACGGTATTGCAGCTGGCATGATACATGGAAGCAATGAATTTTTTGATGATAGCGAAAATCAGATATCATCCATTTCTTTCAATACAACCATCTTAGAAGCATTTGGATCCTTTGAATTCTATTTCCTCGACTATAAAAGTAAACACTCCAGGATTCACTGGACACCCTACCTGAGTCTTGGCCTGGCTGTCTTCACTTATTTCGGAGATGCAGCCAGTAATTCAAATCAAAGTAGGATCCAGCCAGCAATTCCTATTGGCATAGGATTTAAATACCAGGTAAGTAAACGAATTGACCTGGGTTTTGAAGCGAGTGCTAGAATTACATTTTTTGATTATCTCGATGGTATCGGAGAAGGCGATCCTATAGGACCGGATTATGTTTATGCAAACAAATATAGTTTTGATACTTACTATTTTATTGGTTTTACACTTAATTATACCTTCTATATCATCCCTTGCCCTTACGATTGGGATTGATTCTCTCCCTGTTTGATTTTAATTCTTAAAAAAATACGCCAATTTTGCAGTCTGCTTTAAAAAGCAAAGATGATGTCAAAGGAAATAATAGATAAAAACAATTTGCCCAATCATATCGCCGTAATCATGGATGGCAATGGGAGGTGGGCAAAGCGGCAAGGTGCAAGACGTATCTTTGGACATCAAAATGCAATTAAAGCTGTCAGGGATATTTCTGAAGGTTCTGCAGAATTAGGGATTAAATATCTGACATTGTATGCCTTTTCAACAGAAAACTGGAACCGTCCTAAAGCAGAAATAAAAGGACTTATGGAATTGCTAGTGGGTACCATAAGAAAAGAAACTGAAACTTTGATCAAGAACAATATAATGCTTAAAGCAATCGGTGATATTGAGAGCCTTCCCCCAAAATGCCAGAGGGAACTTAGTGAAGCCATGGAGATCACCAAAGATAATTCAGGTCTTACTTTAATATTGGCCTTAAGCTATAGCGGACGTTGGGATATCGTTCAAGGGGTAAAAAGTCTGTTAAAAGATGTTAAAAACGAGCTTATATCGGAAGAAGATATAAATCAGGAATTGTTTTCACGTTATCTTAGTACTTCAAATATACCTGACCCAGAACTATTGATTCGAACAAGCGGAGAAATGCGGATTAGTAATTTTCTATTGTGGCAGATGGCCTATACGGAATTATACATAACTGAGTTGCTTTGGCCTGATTTCAGGAAAGAACATTTGATTGATGCCATAATATCTTATCAGAATAGGGAAAGAAGGTTTGGAAAAATTAGTGAACAGGTAAATTTGGAGGGATGAGAGAATTTTTAATTATAATCATATTATCATTACCTATTTTTAGTGCCTTCCCCCAGGTTGGTCTGATTAAAAGCGATAATGGAAGAAGTGTTGATGCAAGAAGTGATGATGGTGAGATCCAGCTTGACTATCGAAATCCTAAGATCTTTGAAATTGCTGAAATTAATGTTACCGGTGCGCAATTTCTTGATATCAATGCATTAATCTCCATTAGCGGATTGAAAATTGGGGATAAAATAAAAATTCCCGGAGATGCGATAAGTGGCGCCATTGAGAAGCTTTGGGAGAATGGGATAATCGGTGATGTTGGTATCTATGTATCAAAAATAGAAGGTGAGCTTGTATATCTGAATATTGATTTGAAAGAACGTCCACGAATTACAAGAATCAATTTTGATGGCATTACCAAATCTCAGCAAACAGAACTTAATGACCAGATAAAACTCATTCGCGGACGCGTATTAACGGATGTCTTGCTGAAGAATACAGAACTATCCATAAAGAAGTATTTTATAGAAAAGGGTTACCTGAACACTGAAGTAAACACTGTTCAGAAGGTTGATACCCTCGTATCAAACGGCGTACAAATCTTTCTGGAAATTGATAAAAAATATAAGGTCCGGATCAATAGAATCAACATATATGGAAATTCTGATGTGGCAGATTCCAAGCTAAAAGGTAAAATGAAAAAGACCAATGAGCATGTCAGGTTCTGGCTGTTTGAAGACCTCACTAAATCTATTGCTAACCTGAATGGTAAAAAACTCAAGAATTTTATCACAAAAACAGAACCCGTCTCTACTGAGAAAATTAAGGAATACCTGAACAAGCAGGTAAAGCTAAATCTCTTTAAAGGCCAGAAATTCCTCAGCGAAGAATATCTGAATGATAAGAAAAGTATGATCACCTATTTCAATTCTAAAGGATATCGGGACGCTCGAATCATCACTGACTCGGTATATAACTTAGGCAATAATAAGATCAACATAGATATATCCATTGAGGAAGGCATGAAATACTACTTCAGGGATATTATCTGGACTGGAAATTTTATATATGAGGATGAGATTCTTGACAGGATATTGGGTGTAAATATTGGAGATGTCTACGACATGGAACTCATCAACAAGAAATTAACATTTAATCCTAATGGTACCGATCTGGGGGCATTATATCTGGATAATGGCTATCTGGCCTATAGTTGTACGCCAGTTGAGACTGAAATTGACGGTGATTCGATTGATGTTGAAATGCGAATACAGGAAGGCCGGCAGTTTGATATTAATAAGATTATTGTCAAAGGGAATGAAAGAACAAATGATCATGTTATTCTTAGAGAGATCAGGACACTTCCAGGCCAGAAATTTAGCCGTGCAGCATTAATCAGGACGCAGCGTGAATTATCCCAGTTAGGATATTTTGATCCGGAAACGATAGGGATCAATCCCATACCGAATTTTCAGGATGGCACAGTTGATATAGAATATTCGCTGACCGAAAGGCCAAGTGACCAGATAGAATTATCCGGCGGATGGGGCGGTTATTATGGTTTCGTGGGCACACTAGGACTGGTGTTCAATAATTTCTCCTTAAGGAACTTAACTAAACCAAAGAAATGGCATCCATTACCTGTCGGTGACGGTCAGAGATTATCACTCAGGGTACAGGCAAATGGGAAAGCCTATCAGAGTTATTCATTTTCATTTACAGAACCATGGTTAGGTGGTAGAAAACCAAATGCTTTCACCATTTCTTTGCAAAGGTCTTCCCAAAGGACCAATGCTTTCTCTTCAGCTGAAACACAAGGTTGGCTCAAATTAAGTGGTATAACCTTCAGCCTTGCAAGAAGGATTCGATGGCCCGATGATTATTTCACTCTAAGCAATTCACTTAATTACTACATTTATGACCTGAACAATTATGGATACAGACTTGGCTTTTCAACCGGGGTTGCCAACAACATCACATTTAATACCACAATTTCTCGAAACAGTGTCGACCAGCCCATGTATCCAAGATATGGTTCAAATATTTCATTGAGTGTCAGTTTAACACCTCCTTACTCATTATGGAATGATATTGACTATGAAACTGCCGATAATGCAGCCAAATATAAGTGGATCGAATACAACAAATGGATGTTCGACGCTAGCTTTTTTCAAAAATTGGCAGGAAATTTGGTAGCTAGTGCTAGAGTGCACGTTGGTTACATGGGCGGTTATGGTGCACCTATTGGTCCATTTGAAAGATTTGTAATGGGCGGAAGTGGATTGGCTGGACAGGACTTCTTACTGGGAACAGATATAATTGCATTGCGGGGATATGAAGACAGGGAAGTTACTCCAAGGGATCCTGTAACTGGAATTGAAGGGGGGACAGCCTATAATAAATTGGTCTTTGAATTAAGGTATCCGATATCTTTAAATCCATCGGCTACCATCTATGTTTTAACATTTGCGGAAGGTGGCGGCAACTGGATTCATGGATATGAGTTTAATCCATTTAAAACCTACCGTTCAGCTGGTTTGGGGGCCCGAATATTTATGCCGGCATTTGGTTTGCTTGGAATAGATTGGGCATATGGTTTCGACAGGTTGCCTGGACAACCAAATGTTAGTGGATCACAATTCCACTTTACAATAGGTCAACAGTTTAGATAAACATAGCATTATGAAGCACATAATTCTTAGTTGCCTTTTCATCGTTTTTACGCTGAGCAACGTTGTTGCACAGAAATGGGGTTATGTCGATACAGAATATATTCTAGGTAAAATTCCGGAATATAAGGAAGCCCAAGATGAGATTAATACATTATCTTTGAGCTGGGATCAGGAAATTCAGTCAATGTACAGAGAAATCGAATCCCTGTATGATAAACTTCAGGCTGAAGAAGTATTGCTAACAGCAGAAATGAAGGAAGAGAGATCGGCTGAGATCCAAATAAAAGAAGAGGAAGTTAAGGCTTATCATAAGAAAGTATTTGGATATGAGGGTCTATTTTTTTTAAAGAAAAAAGAATTGATAAAACCGGTGCAGGATAAGGTTTTTGATGCCGTTGAGAAAGTCGCAAAGGACAATCGTTTGCAGATGGTATTTGATAAATCCGGCGAACTGGTACTAATATATACCGATCCAATCCATGATTATACAGATTATGTATTGGAAGAACTAGGTTTGGGAGACAAGAATGATGTTATAAAATGAACAAACACTTAAAAAACACAATAATGAAAAAGTTATTTATTGTAATTACCTTGTTTACAGTGATAGCCGTAAGCAAGAGTTACGCACAATCTGATTTAAAGATCGGTTACACAAATGTGGATTACGTATTAAATCTACTTCCTGAAGCTCAAGAAATAGAGGCTGAACTTACTGCATACGGGAAACAACTTGAATCTCAATTGCAATCCAAAATGGCTGAATTTCAGGAAAAACTTAATGATTATCAGACAAAAATGAGCAGTGGTGAAATGTTACCAGCCGTTGCCAGAGATAAAGAAAATGAGTTAAATGGATTAAGACAATCTATCGAGAAATTTCAAAGAGATGCCGATGCTTCTTTACAAAAGAAACAGGTAGACTTGGTGCAACCTGCTTATGAAAAGATACAAAATGCTATCAATGTCGTTGCGGAAGCAAATAATTATTCCCATGTTTTCAGTAGTGATGTAGGTGCATTTGCTGTCTTATTGTATGCAAATGAAGAATCAAACATAACAGACCTGGTTCTTGCTGAATTGGGCATTGAAGCACCTGTTGAAGCTAGTGAATAAGATCGTTTAACAGATGTTTTGCCCCGTGGAAGCCGGGCAAAACATCTGTTTTATATTATTATGACCCAATTCCCACCATTCTTAAAGCCTTCTGATCTTACCGGCATAATACCACCAGCCAGCAGAATTCCAAATAAATATATTGAGCAAGCTAAAATCCTACTTGAATCATGGGGATTAGAAGTAATTCTATCGACAAATTGGGATAAAAATCATTTTGGCTTTGCAGGCACTGACGAAGAAAGGCTCAGGGCATTTCAGGATCTTGTAGACAATAAAGAGGTAAAATGCATTTTCTGCGCTCGTGGCGGATATGGTACTTCCAGGATCATTGATCAACTGGATCTTGATGGATTTTCCTCCTCTCCAAAATGGGTCATCGGCTTTAGCGATATTACTGTTTTGCTAAACAAACTTCTTATATATCAATATGGTGGAATTCATGGCCCCATGCCAATAAATTTTCATGAAGATAATTCCAAGCGATCACTTCAAATTCTTAAGAACTTCCTCTTTTATGGCACCTATCCAAAGATAAGTTGTGCATCCAATCCACGCAATCGCCAGGGATTTGCTTCCGGTGAGATCGTTGGAGGTAATTTAACTATGCTGACGAACAGTATAGGGACATCAACACAACTGAATACAGATGGAAAGATCTTGTTTATCGAAGATATTGATGAGAGAATGTACAGGATTGACAGAATGCTTGTTCATCTGAATAGAGCAGGGAGGTTCAAGGAGCTGAAGGGATTGATTGTCGGACATTTTACGAATATTACAGAAAAAAAGGAATTTGGTTACTCTATCGAAGACATGATCTTATCTCATACCAAAGAATTTGATTTTCCGGTATGCTTTGGGGCTCCAATAGGACATGTTATGCCCAATTACCCGATTATAGTTGGGAGTAATGTATCACTTCAGGTAGAATCAGATAAATCTACACTTGCCTTAAAAGAGAATTCCGGCAATTAATCCAATTATAATCAATAGAGGTGCCAGGGCGCTCACGAAATTTAACAAGGTGAAAGTGCCTAAGATGATCCCCAGGTTCATTAAATTCATTTCAATAGGCTGTATCATAAAGACGGTAGCGGTCATTAATAATCCAGTACTTGCTGCAGTAATGCCTTCAATAGATGCCCTGATTACCCGGTATTGTTTGAGATTATCCCAGAATCTAATTAAAAAGTAAATAAGGAATGTTCCCGGTAAAAATATACCAGCGGAAGCAATTACCCCCCCGGCAATTTCTCCAAATATCCCGTATTCCCGCATAGACAAGGCGCCAACATAGGAGCAAAAGGAGAAAACCGGGCCAGGAACAGCCTGTACGAATGCAAATCCTACAAGGAATTCCTCAGAACTCAGATAATGCTTAAATTCAACAAATTCGGTGAAAAGAAGTGGAACAAGCACATGACCTCCTCCAAAAATCAAACTTCCATTCCGGTAAAAGTTCTCGAACAGGCGGACTGGTAGTTCCTTAGTATAATGACCAATTAGTGCAGCTATTATGAAAACGCCCGCCCAGAGAAGAAAATTATTCCATCGGATTTTTATGGTGTCTTTATCCGCTACAGGTTGTTTTTTGAATTTAAAAGCGGTTAGTCCACCAGCACCAATTAAAATTATGGGTATAAGAAAGGGTGATGGAAACATATATAGTAAGAAAGCTGAAAGGACCATTAGGATAAAAGCTGTTTTGGTTCTTACCACCTTCCAGGCTATATGTATAGAGGCATAACCCACAAAACCTACAGCCATAGGTTGAATAAAACGGGTAAAATTGATGGAAATTCCCTGTTCATGAAACTTTGACATTAGTATCCCCAGGAATGTCATTATAGAAACTGCAGGAAATGCCCATACAAGCAGTGTGAGGTAAGCCAACTTATGGCCACCAAGTTTGTAACCCAAAGCAGTAATGGTCTGTGTAGAAGTAGGTCCCGGCAAAACCTGGCATAAAGCGTTCAGTTCAATAAGGTCTTTTTCTGACAGATAGCCTCTCTTTTCTACAAATATCTTCAGGAACAGGGCAAGGTGAGCTTGTGGGCCACCAAAAGCACTAATTGAAAGGAATAGAACATCCCGAAGAAAGATAATATGTCTAATTCTTTTGATCACTAATTAACTCTATGAAAAACGAGAAATAAAAACTTGTAAATTTTATCCACTTAATCAAGAAATTTCAACAAACATTTTCAAGTAGAATATTTAAAAAGAATTTTCTGTTACCAAATTAAAAAATTTACTAAATTATAGCTTCCCGTAGAATAAATGCAATTATCTGCTATTCTGAAACATTTATTAAAAATTTAAACATAAAACAATGAAGAAGATCTTAATAGCCATATTAATTTCCTTTCTTGCATACGAAGCCAAAAGTCAATGTAACACTTATTTCAGTTTTAAGGAAGGTACGGAATATGAAATGACTCATTATTCAGCTAAAGATAAGGTCACTGGAAAATCTTTATCTCAGATTCTCAGTGTGGAAGATAACAGTGGTGTTTTAACAGCTCATATTAAAGGGACAGCCTTCGACAATAAAGGAAAAGAAATTACCAGTATGAATTTCGAATACATCTGTGATCAAGGCGTTCTGAAAATGGACCTGAAAAGGCTTATACCTAAGGATATGTTTGGTAGTGATGCGGATATTGAATTCGAACTGGAAGGAGACTATCTGGAGCTTCCAGAGAGTCTGGAAATTGGGCAATCTCTAAAAGATGGTATGATCGAAGGTAAAATGACGATGGAAGGAAATCCTGCCATGGCAGATATGACTATGTCTGTGAAGATTTTCAATAGGAAAGTGGAGGCGAAGGAGGATATTTCAACCCCTGCAGGCAATTTCACTTGTTATAAGATCTCATATGATATGGAAAGTTCAACAAAGGTTATGGGCATGAATAATAAGGTAAATCTGAAAGGAGTTGATTATGTATCGGAAGGAACAGGAGTAGTCAAAACAGAATCCTATAACAAAAAAGGAAGCCTGTCCAGTTACTCTCTGCTTACCGGGTATAAATGATCCACAATCTGATCATTTGTGCTTTTAAGCATTAATTCTCAGGATCTCAGTTGAATATGCAATTCTTTCAGTTGATCTTCGGATATTGGTGCCGGTGTGTCAATCATAACGTCCCTCGCGGAATTATTTTTCGGGAAAGCTATATAGTCGCGTATAGATTCCGTTCCACCAAATAAGGCACATATCCGGTCGAAACCAAAAGCGATACCTCCATGAGGTGGTGCCCCATATTCAAAAGCATCCATAAGGAATCCAAATTGTGCTTTCGCTTCCTCGGGGCTAAATCCCAGAGCCTGAAACATTTTTTGCTGTATCTCTTTTTCATGGATTCTGATGGAACCACCACCCAGTTCCACACCATTGATGACCATATCGTAGGCATTTGCCCTAACTTTACCTGGTTCATTCTCCAGCAATTCTATTTCTTCAGGATTTGGAGAAGTAAATGGATGATGCATGGCATGGTATCTCTGACTTTCTTCATCCCATTCCAGCAATGGAAAGTCAACGACCCATAATGGAGCAAATTTAGAATTATCTCTAAGACCCAGGTCTTCTCCTATTTTCAATCTGAGTTCTGATAAGGCCTTTCTTGTCTGGCCTGATTCTCCAGCTAATATCAACAGGAGGTCACCATTCTTCGCTCCAAATAACTCGGCCCATTGCTTTAAGTCGTCCTGGGCAAAAAACTTGTCAACCGAGGATTTATAAGTACCATCCTGATTGCATTTTGTATACACAAGCCCCTTAGCACCAATTTGTGGACGACGGACATAGTCTATCAAAGCATCTAATTGTTTCCTGGACCAATCGGCTGCACCTTCAACTTTTATTCCAACTACCAGAGCGGCACTGTCGAATTCATTAAATCCTTTACCTTTTACCAGGTCGTTCATCTCATGAAAAGTCATTTCAAATCTTGTATCTGGCTTATCAGATCCGTATTTTTCAATGGCTTCACTATATTGCATAATAGGAAAGTCATTCAACTCTACCCCTTTAACGGCTTTAAAAAGATGCTTCATCATACCTTCGAAAACCTCTAAAATATCTTCCCTTGTAATAAAAGACATTTCACAATCGATCTGGGTGAACTCTGGTTGACGATCTGCACGAAGATCCTCATCCCTGAAACACCTGACTATCTGAAAATACCTGTCAAATCCCGAAACCATTAATAATTGTTTAAAGGTCTGAGGTGATTGAGGCAGTGCGTAGAATTCTCCTTCACTGATCCTTGATGGCACAACAAAGTCCCTTGCCCCTTCGGGAGTAGATTTAATAAGGAAAGGTGTTTCGACCTCTATAAAATCTTTACTGCTAAAGTAATTCCGTGTTTCCTGCATGATCTTATGCCTTAGCAAGAGGTTCTCTTTTATAGGTCTCCTTCTAAGATCAAGATAGCGATACTTCATCCTGAGATCCTCACCTCCATCAGTTTCCTCTTCGATTGTAAATGGTGGCACTTTTGATTTATTCAGGATAATTAGATCTTTTACAAATACTTCTATATCTCCAGTATCAATTTTTTCATTTTTAGAAATCCGTTCAATGACCTCTCCCTCTGCCTGTACAACATACTCCCTTCCAATCATTCTGGATTTTTTCAAAACTTCTGAATTGGTTTTACTTTCATCAAAGATTAATTGGGTTATCCCGTACCGGTCCCTGACATCAATCCAGATCATACCCCCCTTATCTCTTATCTTCTGTACCCAACCTGTTAGGGTAACTATATTTCCAACATGATTTATCCTTAATTCACCACAAGTATGAGTTCTTAACATATTCCTGAAATTTTAAGAGGTAAATTTAACGATAGAAATACATATAATCTGAAAACTTATCACTGAAAGTAAATTTTGATCCTAAAATTTTGATTTTAAGTAATTTGAGCAAGATTAATTTACTTAAATTTACAATTGGACTTTGTATTATAAGAAATTAACGATGTATCGAAACCTGATTTTCTTATTGTTGTTTCTTCTGCTATCAGCACAGCAGTACAGGCTTGTAAAGGTAAAAGTTGACAAAAATATTACCGTTAAACTGCCATCTGATTTTACGCTTGTGCCTGAGGCCGATGTTGGGACCAAATATATATCATACAGGTTTCCAATCGCCTTGTATTCGAATTCTACTAAGGAGGTTGATTTCAGTGTAAACTTTTCTGTATCAAAATGGCAATCCTCTGACCTGGAACTTGTGCAGTCGTTCTACAAAAGTAATATTGCTAATCTATTTGATAATATAGAATTCCTTAGTGAATCTATTGAGGAGATAAACGACAGGAAATATATTGTGTTTGAATTTACGTCCTCAATTTCAGAAGCCCAAAGTGTACTCAGGCAAGGTGCCAGTATCAAAAAGTATTACTATATTCAATATACTTTATTGCAGGGAACTGTATTGATATTCAGTTTCAGTACACCACAACGGATCATGAATGAATGGCGGACTACAGCTGGAGAGATTATGCATACAGTTAAAATTAAATAAAATGGGCCTGAGCATTTATTCGGATGACCATTTCATGAAAGAAGCCTTGAAACAGGCTGAGATTGCTCTGGAAGAAAAAGAAATACCCGTTGGTGCAGTTATTGTCTGTAATAATAAGATCATTGCGAGGGCATACAATCAAACCGAAAAACTCAATGATTCTACTGCACATGCTGAAATGATAGCATTGACAGCTGCCTTTAATTATTTAGGCGGAAAATATTTGCCTGATTGCTCGATATATATAACTCTTGAACCTTGTATTATGTGTGCCGGGGCTTTATACTGGTCACAGATAGGGAAATTAATATTTGGAACATCTGACATGAAACGTGGTTACAGAACTGCGAAGTCAACAATATTACATCCCAAAACAAAAGTCAAAAAAGGAATTTTAGCCAAGGATTGTAAACAAATTCTCGATAAATCCTTTATTACTATAAGAAACAATTAAAATTATTATTAAACCAAATAAAATTATTAACTATGGCATTTAAATTACCCCCTTTACCTTATGCATTTAATGCATTAGAACCTTCCATAGATGCACAAACTATGGAAATCCACCATGGCAAACACCATGCAGCATATGTTGCTAAATTAAATGATGCTGCTCAGGGTACTGAACTTGAGAATATGTCGTTGAACGATCTTATGTCTGTTATCGGCAAAAATAGTGCTGCTGTTCGGAATAATGGTGGCGGGCATTTCAATCATTCCTTATTCTGGACGGTTATGTCTCCAAATGGAGGTGGTTCCCCTGGTGGCGAACTAGCGGCTGCTATCAACGCAAAATTTGGATCCTTTGATTCATTCAAGAATGAATTTTCCAATGCGGCTGCCACCCGTTTCGGTTCAGGGTGGGCATGGCTATGCGTTGATCCAAAGAAAGAACTCTGTGTATGTTCCACTCCGAATCAGGACAATCCTTTGATGGATATTGCAGAATGTCCTGGCACACCGATTCTTGGACTTGATGTATGGGAGCATGCCTATTACCTGAAGTATCAGAACCGTCGCCCGGATTATGTATCTGCATTCTGGGATGTTGTTAACTGGGAAGAAGTGACAAGAAGATTTTCTGAAGCCATGTAAAATAATGGATCCCGCATGGAACTTCAGAACAATTCTGTGCGGGATTATCTTCGCTTCTGCTCCACCATTTTCTTTAATTCCGCCAATTCATCTCTGAATTGCGCTGCCTGAATGAAGTCTAATTCCTTAGCCGCCTTTTCCATTTTTTTCTGTGTCTGAATGATCAGTTTATTTAGTTGATCTCCATCCATGTATTGGACAACGGGGTCTGCTGCAACCGAGGAGCTTTCATTTTCGAAATATATTTTCTTAACACCTTTTTTTGAATCAGCCACTTTAGTCTGCTCAAATATTTCTTCCTTTGATTTTATTACAGTTGTCGGAGTGATGTTATGACTGATATTATAATCTTTCTGAATCCTTCTCCGGCGATTCGTCTCATCGATGGCAGTCCTCATGGACTCGGTCATTTTATCAGCATACATGACCACTTTACCTTCCACATTCCTGGCAGCCCTTCCTATGGTCTGGACGAGTGATCTTTGATTTCTTAAAAATCCTTCCTTATCTGCATCGAGTATAGCTACAAGGGATACTTCGGGAAGATCTAATCCTTCGCGTAAAAGGTTAACACCCACGAGTACATCAAAAACGCCCAATCGTAGTTCACGCAATATTTCCACTCTGTCCAAAGTATTTACTTCAGAATGTATGTACCGGCATTTAACACCCACTTGTTCAAGATACTTAGTTAATTCTTCGGCCATTCTTTTAGTGAGTGTAGTGACCAGCGTTCTCTCTTTTTTACTTACCCGTTCGTCAATTTCCCCAAGCAGATCATCTATTTGGTTTGTACTTGGTTTTACTACAACTTCAGGATCAAGTAAACCCGTTGGCCTGATAATTTGCTCTACAACGACTCCTTCGGATTGCTTCAATTCATAATCAGCTGGAGTAGCACTTACAAATATGGACTGGTTTATCAGGGACTCAAATTCGTTGAATGTGAGAGGCCGGTTGTCTAAGGCAGCGGGTAACCTGAATCCATAATCGACAAGATTTACCTTCCTGGATCGGTCACCGCCCCACATAGCCCTTACCTGTGGAATGGTCACATGGCTTTCGTCTACAACAAGTAAAAAATCCTCTGGAAAATAATCAATCAGGCAGAAGGGTCTGTTTCCTGGCTTTCTTCTATCAAAATACCTGGAATAATTTTCGATACCCGAACAATAACCAAGTTCACGCATCATTTCCATATCAAATTCTGTGCGTTCTTTAATTCTTTTGGCTTCAAGATATCGCCCTTCAGATTCAAAAAGGTTTATTTGAGATACAAGGTCATCCTGTATCTCCTGTATCGCCAGATTCAGTTGATCCTTCCCTGTTATGAATAAATTTGCTGGATAAATTGAAATGGATTGTTCGTCTTCCAGTTTTTTCCCTGTAAGAGGAGTAATTCGCTGTATAGATTCTATTTCATCATCCCAGAAAATGATTCTATATCCGAAATCGGCATATGCAACGAATATATCTACAGTATCTCCTTTTACCCTGAAGGTACCTCTTCTAAAATCAAGTTCGGCTCTGCTGTAAAGAATATCCACCAATGCATGCAATAATTGGTTTCTGGGTATCCGGTCCCCTACAGATAACCGGATTATATTCTTGCCAAACTCTTCTGGATTTCCAATGCCATAGATACATGAAACAGAAGCCACCACAACAATATCTCTTCGACCCGAAAGCAAAGCTGAAGTGGCACTTAATCTAAGTTTCTCAATTTCATCATTTACAGACAAGTCCTTTTCGATATATAGGTTAGAGTTGGGTATATAAGCTTCAGGTTGGTAATAATCGTAATAAGATATAAAATATTCGACTGCATTCTCAGGAAAGAACTGCTTAAATTCACCGTACAGTTGGGCGGCCAATGTCTTATTATGACTTAAAACAAGGGTTGGCCTGTCAACCTCAGCAATAACATTGGCAATGGTATATGTTTTACCAGATCCTGTGACCCCTAATAGTGTTTGGCTTTCTTCCCCCTGCAGAATCCCTTCTGACAGCTGTTTTATGGCATCAGGTTGGTCCCCCGTTGGCCTATATTCACTTGTAAGATAAAAACTCATAAATTATTCGTTCCAGATATCCCAGGATTTCTCAGCTTGTAGTTCAAGCATTTCAAGGCCATTTTTGATTTTGGCTCCATATTCCTTTCCCTTACTTAGGAAAAGTGTGGTTGCCGGATTGTATATCAAGTCATATAGAAAATAATCCGAATTCAATAATTCATATGGTAGATGTGGGGCTTCATTCACATGAGGATACATACCCAGTGGAGTGGTATTAATAATCAATTGGTGATCTTTAATAATTTGACTATTCTCAGTCAATTCATAATAATCATAATCTGCTTTAGCCTGGTTTCGGGAAACAGTGCTGTAAGGGATGTTACAGTCGCTTAGAACTATCCGTACAGCTTTAGCAGCGCCTCCAGTGCCAAGTACCAGGGCCTTCAAATTAGGAACGTTCATACTTATCCAGGATTCAAGAGATGTCCTAAAACCATAATAATCCGAGTTATAGCCAATTTTCCTCCCATCCGGCAAAACCTTTACCACATTTACAGCACCAACTTTCTCTGCACTGTGATCCAGGTTATCGATATATTTCTTTACATCCTGCTTGTACGGAATGGTTACATTCAGGCCTTGTAGTTCAGGATAAGAGTCCAGAAGAGCGGGTAGGTCATCAATATGTTTAATCTCAAAGTTCTGATATACCACATCCAGGATCCCTTCCCTTTGAAATTTATCAGAGAAATATTTCTGAGAAAAGGAATGTGATAAAGGGAATCCGATTAATCCGAAAATTTTCATTTTGTTTCTGTTCTTTTCGCGAATAATTCGATAACAATAACCAGTGCAATCCCTAAAATAATATAAACAGCTGAGATCCAGGTTTCAACATTTCCTAAATCAGGCAGGTACCAGGTATACCCTTCAATTACCATTTTACCTTTTCTCATAACTACTTCACCAGCCGCATCCACGAGATACTCTGTATTCTTCCAGGGCCAGATAATTAATAAAGACCCCATAATAAAACCAGTCAACGCTCCAATTGTTCGATCTCTGAACTTGTTTAATAAAAAGGAAATAATTCTGGAAAGAATAATAAATCCAGCAATACTGCCCAGTACTACCGGGAGTAATATTCTTAAATTTAAATCCGGGACTGCTTCCAGGAAGATCAGTTGATAATTTCCCATTAATATAAGGACGAAGGATCCTGATAATCCCGGCAGGAGCATACTCGCCATGGCCACAATGCCACATAGAAAAAGATAAAGAGTATTTTCATTTCTACTGGCCGGATTTAAATAAGTAATCACGACAGCAATAACCACACCGGTTATAATGGCAAAAACAGTTGAAACATCCCACTTTGAGATCGTTTTTCCTACGAAATAAATTGATGCCAGAATAAGACCAAAGAAAAATGCCCATACATATATGGGATAATTGCCGAAGAGATAACTTAAAATTTTACCCAGACTAAGTATACTTATAAAAACACCGGCAAATAGCACAAAGAGAAATTGAAAATTTATGTGTTCAGCAAAAGGTTTTAGCTTAAAACTCAATAATAACCTGATGGCTTTTACATCAAAAGCTTTTAGAGAATTGATCAGATCTTCATAAATATTAGTAATGAAGGCGATGGTTCCTCCGGACACACCTGGGATCACATTTGCAGCCCCCATAGCTATCCCCTTCAGGAATAATAATATGTTATTTCTCACAATAAAATTAAATTAAAAAGATCGAAGCAAATGCCTCGATCTTTATACTGAAGTAAATATTGATCTACTTATTTTTTTCATTTTTCAGGAAATGATCAAATGTGTCTCCTCTTAAGCCCAAGCGAATTGTTTCCAAAGGTATCATTTCTTGTGGAGGAATATTTCCCAGATTTACATTGGATCCTAATAATTTTATGAACCAGACTTGCTGAGCTTTTTGGGGAGCTTCCCAGATAATCTTTTCGAAAGGAATCTTGGTTAATATCTCTTCAACAAGGCCGGATCTAACTTCTCCGGTTGACCGGAATAATCCAACAGTGCCACTTTCCCTTGCTTCCCCTATTACTTTCCAGGAACCCGCGTCTAATTCAGCTTGCATTTGAACAATCCATTTATATGGTGGGATTATTTTTTCGGCGTCTTTTGATCCTACTTCTGACAAAACCGTAACATATTCAGACAGCTTGCTAATGTAATCACACTTTATATCATGATCCAATTCAATTGATCCATCAGAAACTTCGGCATACTCCAAGTCATATTTTTCAAGTACTTTTAAATAGTCTTCGAATTGGTTTCTTACGACAAATGCTTCAAATAAAGTCCCACCAAGATACGTAGGGATTCCTGATTCCCGGTACAATTTTAATTTATCATCTAGATTTGGCGTGACAAAGGATGTTCCCCAACCTAATTTTACAATATCGACAAAATCGCTACTTACGCTTAAAAAATCTTCAATTTCTCTCAGGCTAAGTCCCTTGTCAATTGCCATTGTACATCCTGTCTCCCTGGGTTTTTCAGTCCTTTCTGGAATTTCCTTTAAAGAATAGTTCATCTAAAAATTTTCTTTTCTGTATTGATCTATAATTTTAAATAACGCTTTCTGTGTTTGCAATTTAGGAAAAAATTCAAGTAATACGGTATGGTTTTCAAAATTAAGGACAAGTGCATTTTCAAGATAAACAAAGGCATCTTTGTACTTTCCGGCTGCAATCAGATATGCAGTAGCCCTATAGTAAAGGTCGGAGTCATCCGGTAGTTGTTCAATACCTCTTTGGATAATAGAAATAGCTTTTTCAAAATCTCCCTGTTCATAATAAATCTGCGACCACTTCAGCCAGATATCTTTGTTTTCAGGATCCAATATGCATACTTCTTCATAGGCATCCAGGCTGGATACGATATTGCCAAGTTTGTATTCAGTTTCAGCTACAGCAGTCCAGTATTCTGCATTTTCAGGATCAAATTTCAGAGCTTTATTCAGGAAATGAATAGCTTCATACCATTTATCCTGTGCATTCAAACATATTCCCACCCCAAACCAGGCTTCGTCATTAAAATTATCAAGTTTAATTGCTTTCTGATAGTATTTGATCCCAAGCTCATATTGTTCAAGCTTCTCATAGGCAACAGCAATGCAGCATGAAGTTTCGGAGGTAGGTCCTTCAATATCCAAGGTCTTTTTGTACGAATCCAGCGCTTTTGTATAGTTTCCAAGAGACATATGGGTATTCCCAAGGTTAAAATAAGCTGAAGCGAATTTTTCATCAATTGCTATGGCAAACTCATACGCATTTACTGCCTCTTCAAAATTTTCCAATTTATTATAAACAATGCCTAAATTATACCAACCATATTGAGAATAGGGATCTTTATCAATAAATTCCTTGTAATAAGAAATACTCTCTTCCAACTTCCCAGTAATGTCAAGACAATACGCTAATTCATACAGGACATTCTCATTATTCAAATTTACTTCGAGGGCTTTCTCGTAGTTTACGATTGCATGTTCATATTGTCCTGAATTTTGGTAAGCCATTCCAATATTATACAAGATCTCATCTTTCGCCTCACTATTTTCCAGAACTTTTTCATATTCCTTTATGGCTAGTTTATGTTTTCCCATTAAAGAATAAATAGATCCCTTTACAAGAAGAATTTCTTCATCATTTGGCTGATAAATCAATGCACTATCTAATAACTCAAGAGCTTCTTCATAATGTCCCATATTAGATAGGATCTGTGCCTTTGAAAATTTCAGTTCCGTTGAATAGGGAAATCTTTCTATTGCAATTGAAGAGGCATTTAAAGCCTTGTCAAATTTCTTTTTGTTGTTGTAGTAATCAATAATAAACTCGAAATCCTCCTCTGAAAAAAAATCCAATATTCCTTTTTTCAGCTGGTGTTCAAATTTCCTAACCAGTTGTAATGAATTTGGATCTGAATTATATTTTTCTTCCATTAAAGATTCAATAGGTTCATACTGGCATATAGCCGTATTTCTCTCCTTTGCTCTAATGCAAATATGATCCAACTTGAGCAAAAATATGGGATTTTTGGAAGAATTTTTGGTGTACTTCGATATCAGAAATCGCTATGAATTGAATAGTCTGGATAACCAAGGTTTCCGGGCATCACGATAATAACCGCTGCCATATCCATACCCGTAATGAATCCCTTTGGTTCTCTTCACGCCATTAACAATTATATATAGATGCTTGAATTCATGTAAGTTATTAATCTTTCCCAGGAAATTAACAAACTGCCTCTTGCTGTACTCAGGACGCATAATATATATCTTAATATCGGCTTTTTTCATTACAAGTAATCCATCAGTAACAATCCCGACCGGCGGAGTATCCATAAATATCATGTCGTATTTTGATTTCAGATCAGTAAATACAGAATCTGACTTTTCCGACATAATTAATTCTGAAGGATTTGGAGGCACAGGACCAGATGCCAGGAGGTCAAGGTTTTCAATACCTGAGGGTATCAGACAATCATCAACCGTATCCCTGCCAATAAGCACTGTGCTTGTCCCTTTATCTTTCGGTATATCTGTAAAAATCTTGTTAAATTTTGGTTTTCGAAGATCCATATCCATGAGCAATATCCTCTTCCCCGATAACGCAAAAGCTGCTGCTAAGTTCAATCCAACAAATGTTTTCCCTTCGCCACTAACCGTTGATGATATAGAAGATATAATACACCCATTTTCAGGAAGCACAAATTTCATGTTGGTTCTAATAGAACGAAAGGCTTCACTTATAGCGGTCTTCGATTCTTCCTGAATTATGATTTTTGATACCTTTAGTTTTTCATCAAAATAAAAGGGTATAGTGCCGAGAACAGGGATCTCGGTTAGCCGTTCCAATTCATGGATTCCTGTAATTTTATTAAAAGATAAATACCCTATTCCTATTATAAAGAACGAAATCACAATCCACGCCACCAATCCGATTCCATATATTACGTACTTCTGTGGTTTTAAGGGCTCAGATGGGAAACTGGCTCCTGAAAGGACCTTGAAATCTGTAACTGTTCCTGCTATAGCCAATTGGAATTCAGCTTTCTTTTGCATTAAAGAAAGATAGAATCCCTCATATAAAGCATAATATCTCTGACTTTTAGCGTATTCCGTATTTTTTGACGGCATACCAACAAATTTGCTTTCCAATTTATTTCTTTGTTCTTTTATCAGAATTAGCTGTTGGTTTAATTCGAAGTTAAACTCAATAATGAATCTTTTAACCCTATCATACAAGGTATTGATTTCTTCCGACCACTTTCTGTAAACCAGTGTATTTTCATTATGAGAAATTAATATGCCATCACGTTTTTCTATCAATTCATTCAAGCTGGTGATTTCATCGATCATATTTTGGGGCAGCGTATTATAATCTGATATCACTAAGTTAATTTGAAAACCATTGACAATTTCCTCCTGTAATTCCTGTAATCTAAATTGCCTTTTCTTAACCAAGTATTCCTGTGAATCGAGAAAATTGAGAGATACAATCGTTTCCGACAAGTTACTGTTGAGATCTATGGATTTATTGCTGATTATAAATCGTTCAAAGTAGTTTTCAAAATCAGAAAGCCTTTGTTCGGTAGATTCCAATTGCTGATTAAGGAACTCAATTCTTTGGGAATTGGCCTTGTTTTTTTCCGCTTTTGTATAATTGAGATATATTGTATCTATTGCATTTACCAGGTCTCTCGCTTTATGTCTATTATATCCTTTAAAGGATATTTGAATTGTATTGGCATTCAGATTCAGTGGATCGACGCTCATGTTTTCACCAATAAAATCCAGGAGATATTGTCGGCTATAGACGTAAAAATTAAACTCATTGTCCTGGATGCCGTGCTGGTAGAACTCCGTAAGCTGGATCTCGAAGTTAAAGAAATCTGTTTGAATTTCTTCCCCAAAGTTATGGCTTGTTTCATAACTACGGCCACCTATTTCATAAGAGAGGTTGAATTCTCTTGTATTTAATACATCAACTCTAAATGGAATATTATATATCTTCTCATTTTTTATCAGTTTCTTAACTGTAAATGGTGGATTATTATATCTTTCATCCAGTAAAATCTTGCCAATGGTATAAATACTAACATCTAGGTTCAGGGCATCGATAATCTTATTAAAAAACAACCTGGATTTAAGCAATTCCATCTCACTGGAAAGACTATTAAATGTCTGCTCCTCATCATATTCCTCCAGGCCCAAAATGGAGGCATCTCTTTTGATATTCAGCTTAAGTATTGAACTGGATTCATATAGTGGTTTAGTATATCGTATAGCGAGAAATGATAAAACAATAGCAGCCAATAGCAGGAAAAGAATCCAGGGAAATGATTTCTTAAGTACTACAATAAATCTATCCTGGTCAAAGGAGATTCCTTTGTCATCTTGTTCAATTTCCTGTATAAATTTAAAATCTTCCAATATTCAGCCTTAATTTGACAAAGCCTGTATAGCAACAATTAATGCTACAAGACTGGCCAATACGCTAACAATAGGTAATATGTCCTTTGTGCCTTCTGAAAATCCTCTTACCACAGGCTCAACATATATGATATCCCCTGAATAGATTTTAAGATCAGCCTTCATCATGCCTTCGATTGTGGACAGATCAATAATTTGAACTTCAGGATTTTTCAAATCCCCCCGGATAAGACGGATATTTTGCGCCTTGGAATCCTTTTCCACGCCTCCCGCCAGGGCAAGAACTTCGAGCAAGCTCATATCTTCATTGGTCAGATTAATAACTTGTCCTCCAGGTTTTCCGAGAACTATTACCCGTTTGTTTTTATAATTTACAATTACGTATGGATCTTTATAAAAACTGGAAAACCTTTTTTCCAGAAGTTGTTCAGCTTCACGAGTGGTAAGATCCTTTAATTTAACCTGTCCAATCATCGGTATTTTAACCAATCCCTCTTTGTCTACAAAGTAACGGATTTCCTCTCTCTGCATATTATTGTTTGCTATCTCACCCTGTAAAACATAATCCGGATCAATGATCCGTTCACCTTCATTGGTATATACCCTGATTTCCAACTGATCATTAATTTGGATCTTATAATTCCTCTCTGCCAAAAGTTTATAATATTCAATATCCTGTGGATAATTCCCTTCTTCCGTTTTAAACATGATATGCTGTTTATAGCTGGAGCATGCCGTAAATAGTAACAGCAGTCCTATTCCCAAAAATTTTCGCATAAGGGGATTACACAAGTCCATATTCAAATATAGAATACTCTGGCAGATTTATTAAATATTATTATCGATAAAAGATTGGAGTGAGGGTAATTCTGAATCTTTTTTTGACAGGATCGGATTTTCTACTGGCCAGTCAATCTTTAAATCATGATCATTCCAATTTATTCCCGTGTCGGAAGGGGGATAATAATATGATGTGCATTTATATTGCAGAATGCAATCCTCCAGTGCTACAAATCCGTGTCCAAATCCCTCCGGGATATAAAACATATTATTCAGCGTACTATCGAGGATAACTGAAATGTGTTTCCCGAATGTATCTGATCCAGGTCTCAGATCAACTGCAACATCATAAGCTTTTCCGTAAGTCACCTTGACTAGTTTACCTTGCTGGTAAGGATTTAACTGAAAGTGAATACCTCGGAGTACGTTTTTATATGAAAAAGAATGATTATCCTGAATAAATGGTTTATCAATTCCAAGTTTTGAGAAAGTTTCAGCACGAAATGATTCGAAAAAAATACCGCGATCGTCTGTAAAAATATCCGGAACTACCTCGAAAGGACCACCTATATCAAAATATTTAACTTCCATAAAATTCTAATCCAATGCCAATTCTCCTTTAAGCTACATTATTAA
This sequence comes from uncultured Roseivirgaceae bacterium, assembly GCA_964389805.1. GTDB lineage: Bacteria > Bacteroidota > Bacteroidia > Cytophagales > Cyclobacteriaceae > JAGTVG01. The sequence goes on from CAYMFU010000066.1 coordinate 55,928, forward strand.
CAAGTTCCTGGTATTTGTCAATAACTACATTTTCATCATAAGATCCCTCAACCAGATCCCGTCCATTCATTCCGAATGCTTGTCTATCTTTAAATGAGAGATTAAACATTTTTAACATCTTATTAGCCAAATCATCAACATCTTTCAAATCACATAAAAATCCATTATAATTATCTCTTACGACATTATTACATCCTGCTACATTTGTAGTCACAATAGGCCTGCCCATACCTGCTGCCTCCAGAAGAGTGCGTGGTGTTCCTTCACGATACGATGGCAAAACAATACAATCGGCATTTTTAATATAATTCCTGACATCCGGAACCCTTCCCAGGTATTCCATTAGATTATTTTCGATCCATAAATTAATTATATGGGCTGGAATTCCTCGCCTATGCTCTTCATCTATAGCCCCCAAAATCTGGAACTTAGCTTTGATTCCCTTGCTTTTAAGCTTTTTGATCGCTTCAATATATTCAACGATCCCCTTATCATGAATTAATCTCGATATTAATAGAAATGTAAATTCTTTATTATGAGGGAGGGCAGCCGGAACAAATTTTGAAAGATCAATTCCTGATCCAGGTATGAGTTCGGCTATATTTTTTTTAATTAGCTTTTCATCAATAAATAGTTTTTTATCCTGGTCATTCTGAAACAATACTTTTGCTGGAAATCTGAAGGCTACTTTATACATCATCTTGGCAACAAATGAAACAATGCCCCTGTTCAGAAAAACAGTACCCAGACCGCAAACATTATTTATGGTTGGAATACCCAGTAATCTAGCAGCAAAAGTACCATAGATGTTAGGCTTAATAGTAAAATGGAGGATTATATCAGGCTTAATTCTTTTATAAATCCTAAATAATTCGATAGTGAGGCCAAAGTCTTTTATGGGATTAGCTCCACGGCTATCCATTGTCACCTTTTCATACCTGCATCCTATTTCCTTCAATTTTGAAGAATATTCATCATATGGAGCAACGGCTATGATCTCATGTCCCTCATTAATTAATGACCGGACTAAACCTAATCTGAAATTATAGATATTCCAGGATGTGTTTAAAACAATCGCAATTCTCACTCCCTTTATAAAATTAATTTAAGTGCTACTAATAATGTGAAAGATATCTGGTTATTAACGGTATTGAACAAATCACAAGTATTAGTAAGACAAACTCCCAAGTAATTTCTTATAATCGCCTAAAGATAATTAATTTTGTACATATTCAAAATATTAATTTGCATTTACAATCTGACACATTGAAACAATCCGGAAAAAAAGAGACTGCAGTATTGGTAGCACTGATTAGCAGGCGGCAATCTGAGGAACAAACAAAAGAATATCTCGATGAACTTTCATTTCTTGCCGAAACATTGGGGACAAAAACAATAAAGACGGTTACGCAGAGACTTGATACGCCGGACGTTACTACATTCGTCGGTAAGGGCAAGCTAGAGGAGATCAAGGAATATGTAAAGGCAATGAGTGTTGATAAGGTAATTTTCGATGATGACCTCACCCCATCTCAGCTGAGGAATCTTGAAAAAGTACTAAAAACAACCATTTTTGACCGGTCACTACTGATTTTAGAAATATTTCTAAAGAGGGCAAAAACCTCTCAATCCAGAACACAGGTTGAATTAGCCCGCTATCAGTATTTATTACCACGTCTTACCCGAATGTGGACGCATCTGGAACGGCAAAGAGGGGGAACCGGAACTAGAGGAGGTGCTGGTGAAAAAGAAATTGAAACAGATAGAAGGATAATCAGGAACCAGATATCTGTTCTTAAGAGAAAGCTAGAGAAAATAGACAAGCAAAATATTACTCAAAGAAAAGGCAGAGGCAATATTACCCGTGTGGCTTTGGTGGGATATACTAATGTGGGGAAATCCACCTTGATGACATTATTGTCAAAATCAGATGTGTTTGCGGAGAATAAACTCTTTGCTACGGTTGATTCCACTGTCAGGAAAGTTGTAATCAACAACATACCGTTTCTGTTATCGGATACAGTTGGATTCATACGAAAATTACCGCATACCCTTGTCGAAAGTTTTAAATCCACACTGGATGAAATTCGGGAGGCTGATATACTTCTTCACGTCGTAGATGTATCACATCCTGGATTTGAGGAACAGATCGATATTGTTAATAAAACCCTGGCAGAGATCGATGCCGCTGACAAACCCACTATTCTTGTATTCAACAAGATGGACCTTTACCGGTCCATCTTAGAATCCTCTGAAGAACAAGTCCATTTGAATGGAGAGGAGAATCTCGCCCTTATCCAGAAACACTATGCAACCAGAAAAAGCTTCTCTTCGGTTTGTATATCAGCTAAAAAGTTAGAAAATATTGATGAATTCAGGGATAAATTAGGCAAACAGGTAAAAAAACGGCATTATACGATCTACCCCAATTATATGAAGAATGAATACTTTTAAGATTCGTTCTTTTCTTCCTTCGATCTTAAGAACAAATTATGTTATTTATTGGGGTGTAAATTATATAAATTAAAAAAATTATCCGTAATATTCTTAATATTGACTATTTCAATCCAGGTTATTTGTCTAATTAATTCAATTATTTGAATATAGGATATATTGGATTATTTTTGCATCGATTTGAACATTGGCCTCGTAGTTCAATGGATAGAATAGGAGTTTCCTAAACTCTAGATCTAAGTTCGATTCTTAGCGAGGCTACAAAAAAGCACTATTAATGCATTTAAATAGAATATTGTTACGTTTTTGCAACGGAAGCGTTACTCTTTATTGTATTTTTTTAGCTGTTTTTCTGGGATTCTATTAATGCTTAGATCCTTGTTTTTATAAAGTTCAATATACTTCGCTTTATCATCTACTAATTGTAAATCATTAATCTCTTGCAGAATATCTTTGATTAATTTCCTATAATTTTTAAGATAATATATCTGAAACAAATCGCCATGTGAATTTTTTGCAATAATACCATGCATCATTAAATATTGTAGGTGTCTTATCGTCTTGGTTCTTGTAAATTCAAATATATTTGTTAAATCGGTTATAAGAGCACATCCATAAATACATAATATATTTAATATCCTCAGTCTGTTTTTATCAGCAAGACAACTAAAAAATTTCTCAGATTTATCGACGCCTTTAAGAGTGCCTTTGGCATTTAAACCTGTTGGTATTGAGCCTTTTAGCTTTCCTTTTTTATTGTCCATATAGTAAGTATTAACGTACGTACTAATAAATTGTTTTTATTTTTTGTGCTTTTTACAACATTGTAGTACTATTGTACGTACTTGTTTATAGACGGTAATTAACACTTATTATGAATACAAATATAAAATCTAGGAAAAAAGTAATGGAAATGTTAGGAGATATTTCCAGAACTAAATGCATTGAACTTGAAAAAGAGTACGGATGGACTAAATATACTCTTGGTAATGATGGCAGATTGGTTTACTACGACATTCAAGAGGTGTTGACCAGCTTCCGAAAAGTAAAAGCATCATGATAGGCGGGGATGTTTACAGCGATGGAAAATCCAGATAGTCTACAAAATACACACCCTATTGCATTATTCCCGGTGGAAGTATTTCCTAAGTTCTACCAGGATCTAATAAACGATTATAAAGAAACGTCAGGGTTTCAGCGTTCATATTCAGCTATGACAATATTAACGATTGTATCCAGCTGCATTGGTAATTCATTAAAGGCCAGGATTCAATCAACATGGTATGAACCTCCGATTTTATATACTGCATTATATGGTGATTCATCTAGGAAGAAAACACCGGTACTAAATACATTTTTAGTGCCTTTCTATAAGTTGGAAAAAGAATATCAGAAGGAATATCAACAAATGATTTCTGAATGGGAGCAAGAAGAGGATAAACCACCGAAACCCAAAAGGAAGCATATTACCATTAATGATGCTACACCTGAAAGCATAATTGATATTCACTATTCAAATCCTAAATCGTTGCTGTATATCAATGATGAATTAATAGCAATGGTTAAAAGGTTTAATCAATATAGGGGTGGCCCTGATCAGGAGTTTTGGTTATCTCAGTGGAATAATTCACCTGTGAAGATTACCAGAAAAACACAGGACACAATATATTTTGAAAAACCTTCAATATCAATTATAGGAGGTATTCAGCCGGCGGTGATTAACGAACTGGCAAAGGGTGACAGATTGGAAAATGGTTTTATCTATCGGTTTTTATTTGTACTGCCAGAAGATAATAAACCAGATTATTGGAGTGAAAAAGAAATAGGCATTGAACGTATCCAGCAATATGATAATTTCATTGAAAGCATTAATCAGATTTTTGAAAATGCATATCTAGACGGGGATCCCATAGAAGTTGAATTTTCACCTTCAGCAAAGGAAATATTTATTACCTGGAAAAACAGGAATGTGGATCTCATACATGAATCAAAAGATGATTCCATTAAGTCAACGTATAGCAAGCTATAAGCCTATTATATTAGGCTGGCTTTAATCCTGGAGGTACTTCATACAAGGGGTGGCGATATTACCCATATCAATAAAAAAGCAGCCACAGGGGCAATTCATTTGATTGAGTATTTCAGGAACACCGCACACTATATCCATCAAAAAATCAGAGATGAAGGATTCAAGGATGAAACCGATAAAGGAATTTATCAGGATCTACCAGGGGAATTTTCAACAGGTGAAATAATCAAAATTGCCTGGGATCATTACGGCGAAATAGAAGCCAATACGGTTAAAAAAAGAATCGTTCCCAGGTTTATACGTGACGGATTAATCAAAAGAATTAAGCGAGGAAAATATGCGAAGACTGTACACCACGTACACAACGTACATGAAAACAACATAGATAGTGTACAAAATGTACATAGTGTACAGTGTACAGGGGGTAATAATGGTCAATCAAAGCATGAAGCCCAAGCAATGAACTTACACGGTGTTACCTGGGATGAATTGACAGATGACCAGAAAGATAGTATTGAATTTATTTTAGGACCAAAAAAATAATAATGATAAAGAAACATTTACCAAGCAAAAAACAGATCAGGGATTATACTAATATGATCAATGATACAATAGATGAACTAAGACTTCAGATTAAGAATGAACGTAAAGGGGTAGGGTATGTTAAAAACATTTTGCATTAAAAATATAATACCGTTCGGTAGTGTACATTTTTTTTTAATTGTGTCACTGACACCCTTTAACAAACGAATTACAATATGAGAACAGCAAACGAAATAAGACTAGAGCCCGGAGAAGAATTGAATATCTTGTACATAAACAAAATTATTTTGATTTTATGAGATGGTCTACATTTTCAAATCAATTGAAACAGATTTTCCAGGTCGGATAGTTTTGTAGAATGGACACCATAAAATTCACAGGTCAAGTGTTTTGGTAGTGTTTTTTTTGGTGGTGGTAGAAATTTTTTCCTTAACTGGGAAAAGGTGGTATGGGTTAGTTAAAACAGTTTCCATCAGCGCAATTTATTAAAGCCACTATACCAATAATCGCAATAGGTATCCCAAAAATTAATAACAAGGTAAACCCTGCACTTTTATTGGGATTAAGAAAGTAAATTTCTTTTATGGATTCTTCCTTTATAATAACCTCAGACTTACCCTTTTTTGCTCTTAGCAAGCCATAGAGTTTATCATTCTTATAATAAATGGAATCAAATTTTAGTTCTCTGTCGTCAATAGTAATAATTTTTACCTTTTTAAGCTTATTATTCATAGCTTCATCAACCGATACGGGTTCTTTATAATACACTTTACAGCATTGAAATAAAACACTCATTGTTAGAAATAATGCCACTGGTTTGAGATATTTCAATATAAATTTTAACATGGAATAAAAATCTTTATTTATCCTGATTAAATGTTATACTCCTCCCCATCCAAAACAATTTTCATTTTTATTACAATCAACTATAATAGCAATTATAAAAAATAGAAAAATTCCTGTTAGACCCGAACCAATAACTAAGAATACAGTGCCAGTAGTACTTTTTTTTGAATTATGAAGATATATTGCTTTAATCATCTCTGGTCTAATTAATATTTCTTTTTTTCGTTTCATGAACTGCTGTCCATGTAGTGTGTCATTTTGAAAGTAATATGAATCAAGAACATATTTATTATCATTTAGTGTTGTAATTTCATCTATAGTGATATGCTGGTTAGTTGTTGCCTTAATCTCCTTAATCTGATTTTTCGGGATAATTATATTTATAGTATCAGACATTTTTTTATTGGTAATACCATATAATAATCCATCATTTTTATAATATAATTTTTCAAGAATAACCTTTTCCCCATCAGTAGTAATTATTTTAACTTTCGCTGCATCTGTAGCTTCATCAATTGCGACTGATTTTTTATCATATATGACACAGCATTGAAATAAAACTGCTATTGCTAAAAACAAAGCAACTGGTCGGAGGTATTTAAATGTGAACCTTATCATATCTAAAAAATAGTGGTTGTAATATGATAACAATTCTTATTGTGAAAATAGTTCCATAGAAGCAAAACTCCCAACCTAAAATCCCCACGATAACCAGCAAGAGAATGCGTCTGATGCATTCTTGTTTTTTATATAGCTTTTGTAAATGATTTTAAATTACTCTATCTTATAAGGTTAAACTTATAAATTATATAATCCTATTGCGTTTATACACTAGTTGAGTGTCATTTGAAAACATAAAACAGAGCTTAAAATAATTCTATTCCCGGATTATGTCTTATACACGAAAACTTGCCGCCATTATGTTTACCGACATAGTAGGTTACACA